>JBFZCN010000195.1:0-4513 GCA_041307985.1 Burkholderiales bacterium | reverse complement strand
ATCTTATGAAGCGGTCATGAAAAGAGACTATCCCGTGGTGTTAGGTACTTTGTATCTATTTACCCTGATTGGTTTATTCACCAAATTAATTTCTGATATTGCTTATGTCCTGGTGGATCCTCGTATTCAGTTTGACAGCCAGTCCGGGGGTCGCTCATGAAAAAGGGATGGTTTCATCAATTTCGAGAAAGTGATCAGTGGACTAGATTCAGAGCCAATCGTTTGGGCTATTGGAGTTTGTGGATTTTCACCAGCTTGTTCGTCTTGAGTTTGTTTGCAGAGCTGATTGCCAATGATCGACCCATCTTGGTCAGCTATCAAGGGAGTTTGTATGCTCCGATTGTGAAGGACTATCCAGAAACTACTTTTGGTGGAGACTTTCCAACGCCCACCGATTATCTAGACCCTGACATTAAAAAAACATTCAGTCAAAAAGGTAATTGGGCGATTTATCCATTGATCACTTATCACTACGACACTCTCAATTACTTCGCCAAGGAACCAAACCCAGCGTCGCCATCTCGAGACAACTTACTGGGGACTGATGACCGAGGCAGAGATGTTGTTGCGAGATTGATTTATGGCTTTCGCCTGTCAGTCTTATTTGGTTTATGCCTCACCATCATCGGTGTTGCCATCGGTGTCTTGACCGGGGCAGTGATGGGTTACTTTGGCGGCAAAGTAGATTTGATTTCTCAGCGCATCATTGAAGTTTGGAGCTCCATGCCTGAGCTGTATTTGCTGATCATTTTTGCCTCCATCTTTGCCCCCAGCGTTGGTTTATTGATCATCTTGTTATCGCTGTTTGGTTGGATGGGTCTTTCTGACTATGTACGCGCAGAGTTCTTAAAAAACAGATCATTGGAATACGTCAGGGCTGCTCAAGCTTTGGGTTTGTCCAGCCAACAAATCATGTGGCGCCATATTCTTCCAAACAGCTTAACGCCCGTCATCACATTTTTGCCATTTCGCATGAGTGGCGCGATTTTGGCTTTGACCAGTTTAGATTTTTTAGGTTTAGGTGTTCCTGCAGACCAGGCGAGCTTGGGCGAACTACTGGCGCAAGGTAAAGCCAATCTAGACGCCTGGTGGATTTCTTTATCGACCTTTTTGGTATTAGCGGGCACATTGATGTTATTGACATTCATGGGTGATGCCATGCGCGATGCATTTGACACACGCCGCGCTAAAGCAATGCAGGTGACACCATGAGTCAGGCTGATTTCAACTTGATTGATATCAATCACCTGAACCTGAGTTTTGGACGAAAAACTGTCATCAGTGATTTCAGCTTAAAAATCAATGCTGGTGAAAGAATCGCGATTGTTGGAGAGTCTGGTTCTGGTAAAACCTTGACCGGTTTATCAATCATGAGACTCTTGCCAGATGGCGCCAATATTTCTGGTGAAATCAATTGTCAAATCAATCAGAAGTCTGAAAATTTATTGGCATTGAGCGAAGCTCAAATGCGTGGCATTCGCGGCAAAGACATTGCGATGATTTTTCAAGAGCCCATGACTGCTTTGAACCCACTTTACACAGTGGGTAATCAGATCATGGAGGCCGTGCAGTGCCATGAACCAACTTTGAGTAATTCAGTTTGTCAGCAGCGTGCGATTGAACTTCTCGAGAGAACAGGAATTCCTCAGGCGGCAGAACGCTTTTCATATTACCCCCATCAACTCTCAGGCGGACAACGTCAGCGCGCGATGATTGCGATGGCCTTGGCTTGCAAACCAAGACTATTGATTGCTGATGAGCCAACCACGGCATTAGATCCGAGCTTGCGGATTCAAATCCTAGATTTGTTAAAAGATTTGCAAGAAGATGCCAAGTCACATGGCGGTATGGCCGTGATTTTGATTACCCATGATTTGAATATGGTGCGACATTTTGCCCAGCGTGTGGCAGTGATGTATCAAGGTAAATTATTAGAGTGCAAGTCAACTGAAGAAGTTTTTAATCAGCCTGAACACCCATACACCAGCAGCTTGGTCAATAGTAAGCCTGAGCGCAACGTTTTGCCTTTGGTCCCGATTGCACCAGTATTGCTCAAGGCAGAGCAAGTCAGTGTTGCTTACCCTCAGGCAGGCAAAGGCACTTTTGGTCGAGGCATTCAACAATTCATCAGGGGGCTTCATTTTTCTGATTTGTGGAAGCGTCAGTACCAACAAGTTGTCAAAGACGTGAGTCTTGAATTACGACAAGGTGAAACCTTGGGTTTGATTGGTGAATCAGGTTCGGGCAAATCAACCCTGGCCATGGCCTTGCTGGATTTGTTAAACCAAACAGGTGCCAAGGTATCGGGTCATGTGGAAGTTTTAGGGCATGATTGGCTCAAACTAAACGCAACAGAGCGCAGTCGTTTAAGAGCCTCTTTCCAGGTGATTTTTCAGGATCCGTTTGGCTCGCTTTCACCGCGCATGACAGTTGGGCAAATTGTTGGTGAAGGCTTGCTTTTGCATCAGGCTGATTTATCGCTTGATGCTAGAAAAGCAAAAGTGATTGATGTTTTAAAAGAAGTTGGTTTGGATCGGACTGCCTACAGTAGGTATCCCCATGAATTCTCGGGTGGTCAAAGGCAACGCATTGCGATTGCTCGGGCACTCATCTTAAAACCTCAAATACTTGTTTTGGATGAACCAACATCGGCTTTGGATGTGACGATTCAGAAACAAATACTGGCTTTACTTTCAGATTTACAGCACAAATACAACATGGCTTATCTCTTGATCAGTCATGATCTTGAAGTGGTTGAGGCCATGTCTCACCGAGTCATTACCTTGAAAAAAGGTAAGCAAATCAATCATCAAGAGCTATAAGAGGCGGTTTGTCTGTAAGCTATTGCACAGGTTATAATCGATCCTCATGTCAAAAATACACCGCAAACTTCTTGCTGCCGTGGTTTTGCTGGGCTCCCTTCAAGTGGGGCCAGCGTTCGCTCAGTCTTTGACTGAGTCTGAGCCACTACCCAAGTCATTTGCCTCAACAGTTTCAACAGCTGTTGCTGACAAAACTGAGATATTGATCAATAACGCCATGCAGTTGATTGGCGTTCGTTATCGCTGGGGTGGTAACACCCCTCAAAGTGGTTTGGATTGCAGCGGTTTCGTGCGCTATGTCTTTAACGATACATTCGGCTTTTTATTACCTCGCAAATCAGCTCAGATGAGCAAAGTTGGCTTAGAGATTGGTAAGGAAGAATTACGCCCTGGCGACTTAGTCTTCTTTAATACCATGCGCCATGCTTTCTCTCATGTGGGTATTTACGTTGGCGACAATAAATTCATACATGCGCCATCCAGAGGCAAGTCGATTCGCGTGGATGACATGACCAAGGTTTATTGGGACAAACGTTACAACGGCGCGCGCCGTGTTGAAAGCACCACTGGCTTTGATGTGATGTCAGAAGAACAGCGCCAACAGTTATTGATCGACTTCCAAGAGCGCTTGGATAAAACTGGCCGTCTCTAATAAAAAATGATCGTTCCTGAACCTTTAGATTTTCAATAAATTCTTTATTTGCGTTATCTGTTTCATCACAGATTCTTCGCCTGCCAAAATAGCCGTATTCCTCGATTTAAAGTCAGTGCCTCTCATGCCTTTGAGTTCAGGTTGAAGAACTATGTTAGCGAGATCTAACTCAAAAGCATTGATGCTTTTACTCATGATGGACGTTGTGTGCAAAAGAATGCCTAAGCTGCCAGAGCTATCTTGGGTGCTTGGTTCCGTAGAAATATTCACCGCAATCACAATATCCGCCCCCATTTGTTTTGCATATCTCACTGGAACAGGAGATACCAAACCTCCATCTACATACTCTCTACCTTGAATGATGGTTGGTTGAAAAACACCAGGAATACTGCAAGAGGCGCGAACAGCTTGGCCAGTGTCGCCTCGCTGGAAAAGGATGCCATTGCCCGTTTGCAAATCAGTGCCAACAATGCCCAGCGACATTGGCATGTTTTCGATGGTTTGATTCTTTACCAAGCGATTGACCATCGCTTGAAGAGCATCGCCTTTGATCATTCCACCAAATCGGCCAGAGAAGGGCAGCGCCCAATCAGTGATAGCCGCTTCATCTAGTGATAAAGCAATTTTTTGTAATTCTGTGCCACGGTATCCGGATGCGTACAGGGCAGCAATCACGCTTCCGGCGCTGGTGCCAACCACCAGGTTTGGAAATATGCCCTGAGACTCAAGCGCTTTGATTACACCAATATGAGCAAAACCTCGCGCAGCACCGCCACCCAGGGCCAAGCCAATCACTGGTTTTTTCGTCTTGATGCTAGAGCAAGACGTCAAACCGCCAATGCCAAGAGCACCTAAACTGATCAGGGTCAAAAAGTTGCGTCGAGAATTGTGGTAATCTAGATGATAATTATTCTCAATTGTATTTAAACCATGATCTTGATCGGAGTTCTTTTTCATATGTTGTCGACTAAAAAATCCCTATTAGCTATTGTTTCTGCTTTTGGCTTATCTGTTGGATTAACTACTGCTACACCAGCAT
>JBFZCN010000194.1:0-6301 GCA_041307985.1 Burkholderiales bacterium | reverse complement strand
TTCTGCAACTTTTGACTTTAACCATCCATTGTCTGGCAAAACAATTTTGTTCGAAGCAGAGATCATTGCGATTCTTTAAATGACAACGCCTGTTCAAGCAACTTCTGAAGTGATGAACGATGGCGAGATCTTGCTGGCCCAACCCAGAGGATTTTGTGCGGGAGTTGATCGGGCTATCACCATTGTTGAGCAGGCTTTGACAAAGTTTGGGGCGCCCATTTATGTGCGCCATGAAATTGTTCATAACGCCTATGTGGTGAACGATTTGCGAGCTCGGGGGGCCATCTTTGTGGATGAACTTCATGAAGTTCCTGCTGGCAATACGTTGATATTCAGTGCACACGGTGTTTCGCCAGCAATTCGACAAGAGGCAGAGCAGCGTGGCTTGAAGATATTTGATGCGACCTGTCCTTTGGTGACAAAAGTGCACGTTGAAGTTATAAAAATGCGCAAAGAGGGCATGACTGTCATCATGATTGGTCATCGTGGTCATCCTGAAGTTGAAGGCACCATGGGCCAGGCACCGGAAGGCATTCAACTGGTGGAAAACATTCATGATGTTCAGACTTTGACGATTCCGACAGACAGCCCTGTTGCTTATGTCACTCAAACAACCTTGTCAGTGGATGAAACCAAAGAAATTGTGGATGCTTTAAAAGCGAAGTACCCACATATTCAACAACCAAAAAAACAAGACATTTGCTACGCAACTCAGAATCGTCAAGATGCGGTGAAGTTCATGGCCCCACAAGTTGATCTGGTGATTGTGGTCGGTAGTCCCAATAGCTCTAACTCCAATCGCTTGAGAGAATTATCTGAAAAGCTTGGAGTTGTTTCCTACATGGTGGATCATCCCAGTCAGTTAAATCCTGAGTGGTTTGTAGGAAAAAAGAGAATTGGTTTGACTGCTGGCGCATCTGCACCAGAGAGCTTGGCTCAATCAATCATTGATCGCATCAAAGAACTTGGACCAAAGAGCGTTAGACCCTTAGAAGGAATTGTTGAAAACACAACATTCCCAATGCCCAAGGGTCTTTGACACTGCCTTTACGGTTGCCTAGGGCCCTACTTAATTGACTTGATCACGCCTCTTAAAAGGTCAACCATTTGTTTTAATTCTTCACGGCTGATATTCAGCGCTGGCATAAAACGAATTAAATTTGGACGTGGAGAATTCAATAGAAGCCCGATCGGCTCAAGATTGCGAGCGCGCTCAACGATTTCAGGTCCGATATCACGATTGAGCTTGAGGGCTCTTAACAAGCCTTCACCACGCTCACCATCAAGACCAAGCTCTTTGCTTAAATCAAGCAGTAACTCTCTTAAGTACTGACCTTTGGCAAGTACTTCATCCAAGAATCCTGGCGCTAATAATTGAGAGATCACACTGAACCCAACGGCTGTCATCAAAGGATTGCCGTTGTAAGTACCACCTTGGTCGCCTGGTTCAAAGCAAGCAACTTCATCAGTGGCTAAAAGTGCTGCCAATGGCACGCCACCACCAATACCTTTACCAAGACTCATGATGTCAGGATTGATGTTGTAAAGCTGATGAGCAAATAATTTGCCTGTGCGTCCGCAACCAGCTTGAACTTCATCAACGATCAACAAGATTTTATTTTGCTTGGTGATTTCACGAAGATCACGCATGAACTGATGATCCGCTGGAATAACACCGCCTTCACCCTGAACAGGCTCAAGCATGATGGCCACAGTTTTATCATTGATCAGTTTTTTTACCGACTCAATGTCATTCAGTTCTGCTTTTGGAAAACCAGGAACTTGAGGGGCAAACATGGTGTCCCAACCTTCTTTTCCAGAAGCACTCATCGTTGCCAATGTTCTGCCATGAAACCCATGATTAAAGGTGATGATTTCATAAGCATTATTTTTGTGAAGCTTGCCCCATTTGCGAGCCAGTTTGATGGCACCTTCATTGGCTTCGGCGCCGCTGTTAGCGAAAAATACTTTATCAAAGCAACTATTGGCGGTCAGTAAATTAGACAGCGCAATCATCGGCTCGTTATAAAAAGCTGGACTTGGGTTGATGACCTTTTTAGCTTGCTTTTCAATCGCCTCAATCATGCCTGGATTGGAGTGACCCAAACAGTTAACAGCCCAACCTTGTAAAAAGTCTAAATATTTTTTACCGTTCTGATCCACCAACCAAGAACCCTGACCTTCGGTGAAGAGCAAGTCTGGACGTTTGGTGATGTACATCACTGAATGGGTATCAATAGTCATGTCTTTATTTATCAGGTTCAGAGTTAATTAAATATCTAGTCTTTATCAAAATTTAAGCAATGGCATTTTTCTTAGCTAAATCAGCAGCAGATGTGAAAGCGTCTGCATAAAACTCATCGGCCGGTAAGTGACATTTTGCAACGAAATCGGTTTTAGCGGATTCAATCACAATCGGGGCACCACAGGCATACACTTGGTAAGCTGACATGTCTGGATTATCCGCCATTGCTGCCATATGAACAAAGCCTGTTCGGCCCGTCCATTGATCTTCTGGGGTGGCGTCTGAGGCAACCGGAATGTATGAGAAATCAGGGATTTCTTTGGCCCAAGATTGGCACAGGTCATCCCGATAAAAATCTTTTGGTCTACGACCGCCCCAGTAAAGCTTCACTGGACGAGTGATGCCTGAGTGACGCATGTGCTCAATGATGCCTCTGATAGGCGCAAAACCAGTGCCTGAGGCAATAAAGATGATTGGTTTGTCAGAGTCTTCGCGCAAGAAGAAACTGCCCATAGGGCCTTCAAAACGCAAAATATCTTTTTCCTTGAGGGTGGTGCCGTTCTCAGTTTTGCCAAAAACAAAATCTGTGAATGAGCCACCAGGCATGTGCCTGATGTGGAGCTCTAAAGGACCTTCTTCATGAGGTGCACTTGCAATGGAGTAAGCGCGACGTTTATCTTTCAATAAAAACTCAATGTATTGACCAGCTAAATATTGAAATTTCTCAGTAGCGGGTAGTTGAAGTTTCACAATCACCACATCATCCGCTGCTTGCTCTAGGCTGGCAACCCGACAAGGAATCTTCTTGATGGTGACATCGCCATTCAATGGCACTTCTTTCACATCAATCACCAAATCGGACTCTGCCCTGGCACAACAAAACAGGGCGCAGCCATTGAAAGCCTCTTCCGCAGTCATAGCCTTTTCTTGGTGCTGGCCATGCGAGACCTGGCCAGATTCAATCTTGCCCTTGCAGGAGCCGCAAGCACCATTTTTGCAACCATAAGGTAAATTGATGCCTTGACGCATCGCGGCTTCTAAAACAGTTTCATCGCCATTGGCAGTGAATGTTTTTCCGCTTGTTTTAATGGTAATTTGGTAAGACACTGACTTTCCTTTTTTAAAGCATTACGATTGAGTTTATGCAACGTATTGGTAAACCTAGAATTCTTATCGTTGGTTGTGGCGACGTCGGTATGCGCTTGCTGCCGCTATTGGTGAAGAAATACCGAGTGTTTGCTCTCACTTCTTCAACCAGCAGGATGTCGGCATTGAGGCAGGCTGGGGCAATTCCTGTCTATGGGAACCTTGACCAGCCAGAGACTCTTTGGCGTTTACCTCACTTGGCTGCCCAAGTGATCCATTTGGCCCCGCCAGCTACTCAAGGCCTTCAAGATCGTCGTACAAGTAACTTGCTCTCAATTTTATCTCACGGAGCAGGATTTATCAGACAACTGATTTATATCAGTACCACAGGCGTTTATGGCGATTGTCAGGGCGCCTTGATCGATGAAACCCAAACCCTCAAGCCAACCACGGCCCGAGCTCAAAGAAGGGTGTCTGCCGAGCAGCAAATCAGGGCATGGGGCATGTCAGGGGTGCAGGTACATATTTTGAGGGTACCAGGCATTTATGCTGGTGATCGACTCCCCGTTGAAAGATTGGGGCGGGGGACCCCTGTGCTGAATGCTGATGAGGATGTTTATACAAATCACGTCAACGCTGATGATTTAGCCAGATTGATCACTTATGTTTTATGGAGAGGCAAATCTCAGCGCGTCATCAATGCCTGTGATGACAGTCAATTAAAGATGGCTGATTACTTTGACTTAATAGCTGATAAGCTTGATTTACCAAAAGCCCCAAGAGCATCTAGGCAGGACTTGAGTGCGCAGTTAGATCCTATGATGCTGTCATTCATGAGTGAATCACGGCGCATTCAGAACAAGCGTTTGAAAGAACTCAGATTTAAACTTCGCTACCCGACTGTGGAAGACTGTTTGAAGACTCTTTAGGGCCCTTCTAAAGCCTCTTTAAAAAGTCTTGATCGTTTACTTCCAAGTATCTTTCAGACCCACACACAAGTTAAAGACTGGGTTGGAGGCTGTGTGATCAATTCGGTCGGCCACAAAATAACCGTGACGTTCAAATTGGAAGCGCTGCTCGACTTTTGCATCTTTTAGGCTTGGCTCCAAATAAGCATGCAAAATTTGTTTTGAATCTTGATTAATCGTTTCTAAGAAATTCTTATCGCCACTGTCTGGATGTGGATCGGTGAACAAGCGATCGTAAACACGGATCTCAGCTTTGATGCCTTCTTTAGCGCTGACCCAGTGGAGGTTACCCTTCACTTTGTAGTTATTCGATTCAGGGGTGCCGCTTTTGCTATCAGGGAAGTAATTGGCATGAACTGCGATCACTTTACCGCTGGCATCGGTGTCGTAGCCCGTGCACTCAATCACAAAGCCATGGCGCAGGCGCACGCGACTACCTGCTTCACCATTCGCAGGTGGGTAGAGTCTAAAGAAACCTTTGACTGGTTCGATCATGAAGTCATCTTCTTCAATCCAAAGTTCTTTGCTCAGATTGAAGTTGCGGCGACCCCAATCCTCATGGTGAGGATGTTTGGGCGCAGAGCAAGCTTCACTGTGATTGGCGTCAAAGTTATCAATGATCAATTTGAGAGGCTTTAAGACCACAAAGGCACGCTCGGCCTTGGCATCTAGATCATCACGCAGGGCTTGCTCAAGCACAGACATGTCAATCCAGCTATCTGCTTTAGATACGCCAATACGCTCGCAGAACAAGCGAATACTTTCAGGGGTGAAACCACGGCGCCTGATGCCTACCAAGGTTGGCATGCGCGGATCATCCCAACCATCCACACGTTTTTCTTCAACCAATTGCAATAGCTTGCGCTTACTGGTGATGGCATAAGTTAAATTCAAACGGGCAAATTCATATTGCTTTGGTAAAGGATCTTTGAAGATACCCACTTCTTTGAGTGCCTCTAAAACCCAGTCATACAGTGGGCGATTGTTCTCAAACTCCAAAGTACAGATGGAGTGGGTGATATTTTCTAGCGCATCTGAGATGCAATGAGTGAAGTCATAAAGTGGGTAGATGCACCACTTATCACCGGTGCGATGATGGTGCGCGTGACGAATGCGATACACCACAGGATCACGCAAAACAATGTTTGGATGACTCATGTCGATTTTGAGTCTCAATACATGAGCTCCATCTGGATACTTACCAGACTTCATCTCTCTGAATAAAGCCAAATTCTCTTCTGCGCTGCGGTTTCTGAAAGGACTGTTGGTGCCTAGCTGAGTAAAGTTACCGCGATTTTTATGAATCTCATCAGCAGATTGGCTGTCAACATAAGCTTTATTGGCTTCAATCAACTTTTCTGCAAATTCATACAACTGATCAAAATAGTCGCTGGCATAGTGTTGATGCTCGACACCCTCATGAATCCAATCAAAGCCTAACCAACGGACCGCATCAATGATGCTATCAACGTATTCAGTCTCTTCTTTGCTTGGGTTGGTGTCATCAAAACGCATATTGCAACGAGCACCGTGCAAAGCGTGTGCATAATCTCTCGCTAGACCAAAGTTCAAACAAATACTCTTGGCATGGCCAATGTGCAGATAACCATTCGGCTCAGGTGGAAACCGTGTGATAACACTTGGCAGCGGTTGGCCAGAGGAGTCTAGGCGCTTAGAGTGCTTGCCTTGGGCAAGGTCAGCATCAATGATTTGACGCAAAAAATTCGAGACCTCTGGGGTCTCGAATTTAGAAGGAATTGGGTTCTTCTTATCAGACATACCCACATTGTAAATTTATTCTTCGACGAAAGCCTCTTCTCGGGTTTTTTTCACTGCAGGTAGAGCAACAATGACCACCAAAGCTGCTGCAGCAATCAAAAGTCCAAGTGACAGTGGGCGTGTCAAGAACACCGTGAAATCACCTCTGGCAAGGAGTAGGGCGCGACGGAAGTTCTCTTCCATCATCGGCCCTAGAACAAAGCCAAGTAGCAATGGTGGTGCC
>JBFZCN010000193.1:0-2726 GCA_041307985.1 Burkholderiales bacterium | reverse complement strand
TTTCGGGACTCAAAGCTTTTTACATCTTCATTTTCCTGTTAAAGAAGCCGTCCAATGCTGAAACCTCTGATTGCGCTTTACTTCTTTATTCTTGGAGCCATTCAATTAGGTTTATGGATTGGCTTGCTTCGAAATCAGCAATCTACAAATACGGTCAAACCTAATAATTATTGGGTGGGCTCATTGGCCGCAAGCATCATTGCTTTGTTTGGATTTGGTTTTAGTGTTTTATTTGTTGAAAACGTCCGGAACCCAGAATTTAACTTCACCGTTGCCAACACATTTTTTTATATAGCCACTTTATTTCAGTGGTTATTTTGTAAATCATTGAATCAACTCATTTCAAAGCGTTTTGATTTACTCGCAAAATTTTCCATCATTCCCTTCTTTATTTGTTTTGAGCTATTAAGACAGCATGGAAATTTTGAATTTAGAGTCTTGTTTATGGTGTGCATGAGTTTTGTCTTGTTTTCATCCCAAATATATGAATTAAAGATATTTAAACAAAAAGATCCATCGCCCCAACTGACCTTCATGCAGGTGGCCACAAGTATTGAATTATCCCTTGCCATCAGTCGGATGTTTATTTTGTTTGCTGGCACGGCTAATATTCAAAAAATTGATCAGTTACCGCAAATTTTGATTTTCGTAACAATTGCTCAGTTGGTGGCAAACACCATTGCTTATATTGCGATTGGTAGTTATTGGACTGAAAAAATGGCAATAGCAAGATCTGCCGCCTTGAATGAGAATCAAGTTATAAAAAATCTTCTTTTCGAGCGAGAAGAGCTGATCTCTTCTTTATTGATTGCTAATAAAACTGCTGCTACTGGAGCGCTATCAGCCTCGATCGCCCATGAGTTGAACCAGCCTGTAGGGGCCATTAGCCTCAATACTGAATACATTCAGCGCCAACTGAATCAAGGTCAAGGTGATGCTAGTGGCTTGAAAGAAGTTATTAACAATATTCAGCAAGATAATCACCGTATTTCCATAATCATTTCTACCTTGAGGGATATCTTTAGGCAAGAAGAAATCAAAGTGAGTGATATTCATTTGGATGATGTGATCGAGCAAGTCAAGCCCATCATCCTGCCGCATGCTCGAGACTTAAAAATCAATATAAATTTTGACTTGAATGTGAATCAATCAATTCCCATGAACAACAACGAAATTAGTCAGGTATTGATCAATCTGTTAAATAACTCGATTGAGGCGCTCTCTAATTCAGGCCAATCAAATAAACAAATCAATGTTCATACCCGAATCTTTGGCAACTATGTGGAATTAAAAATCTCTGACAATGGCCCTGGCATTCCCGATCAATTAAAGCCCAGTATTTTTGATTTGATGAAAACTAATAAAAAGCAGGGCATGGGTTTGGGCTTGTGGTTGTGCAAGCATATTATCGATAGACACCAAGGTCGCATCAGCTACCAACAATCTTCATTGGGTGGCGCTGAATTCTTGATTCAATTACCGATTGAATGCGGAGGAAATTAAGCTCTAAGAGCTAGGGCTTTAACAGGGGCTCTAATTTAGGCCAAACATTCTCAAGCATGATGCTTTGTGCCATCACATTCGGATGAATTCGATCGGCCTGAAATAAATCTATGCGAGTCGCCACGCGCTCTAAGAAGAATGGCAGTAGCTCAACTTGTTCAGCTGCTGCTAACTTGCCATAAATGCCAAAGAACTTATTGGTGTAGTCCTGACCATAATTTGGTGGAATGCGCATACCCAGCAATAAAACTTTCGCACCTGATTGTTTAGATGCCTGAATCATCTTGCGTAAATTTTGCTCAGTGGATGGTAGCTGAAGGCCACGCAATGCATCATTGGCGCCTAATTCAATCACAACCACTTTGGGTTGATGGGTTTTTAACAATAGAGGCAGACGGGTTTGACCGCCGGCGGTAGTTTCTCCGCTGATACTGGCGTTAACCACTTTCCAGCTTGAATGATCCTTCTTTAAACGATCTTCGAGTAACTTGACCCAACCAGTGCCACGGGGCAAACCATATTCGGCTGAGAGGCTGTCACCAAGGATTAAAACTTTCGAAGATTGCGCCATCACAGTGGGGCTATTCAAAAGAGCCATGCACAAGACGGCAAACACCATTACCATGTGAGTGATGGATGTTAAATAGTGATCGCGCCCCATGGGGCCTGATCTATATTTAGAACCCAAACGACTATTTAAATAAACTAAACGACTCACATAACTACTCAAACTAATCTCCTATGCACGCAACAACACTCAAAACCGTTCTCGAAGTTTCACATCTGGCAAAAACTGTGGATACGGTGGATGGTCCTCTGACTATTTTGCACGATATTAATTTTTCAGTTGCTGAGAGTGAAAGTTTGGCGATTGTGGGGGCCAGTGGTTCAGGTAAAAGCACCTTGTTAGGCCTCTTGGCCGGCCTGGATACCCCAAGCAAAGGCCAGGTCTTATTGATGGATCGCGACATCTCAGCTGCCAATGAAGATCAACGAGCCCAAATCAGGTCCCAGCATGTGGGTTTTGTATTTCAGTCATTTCAACTGATTGATCATTTGACCGCTTTAGAAAATGTCCAACTGCCTCTTGAATTAGCAGGCATGCCAAGGTCTGAAGCCGCCGCCAAGGCGCAAGTTTGGTTGGAAAAAGTTGGTTTATCCGAGCGCCTCAAGCACCGCCCCAAAACATTATCAGGCGGCGAGCAACAAAGAGTGGCCTTGGC
>JBFZCN010000192.1:0-2773 GCA_041307985.1 Burkholderiales bacterium | reverse complement strand
CTTCAACGCATCATTGGCTTGATCCCAGCAAAACGTCAGACACTTTTGTTCTCGGCCACATTTTCACCAGAGATTAAAAAATTAGCGCAAAGTTATTTGCGCGATCCAGTGACCATTGAGGTTGCCAGACAAAATGCGGCCGCAGATACTGTGCGCCAAGTGATACACATGGTGCCATCCGAGCAAAAGAAAGATGCGGTCATCAAAGTTTTAAAAGCCCGTATTCAGCAAGGTTTGACACGCCAAGCGATCGTGTTTACCAACAGTCGCATTGGTTGCGGTAAGCTGGCCAGTGCTTTAGAGCGTGGCGGTATTAAGGCCGGTGCGATCCATGGAGACAAGAGTCAGATTGAGCGCATGCAAATTTTGGAGTCTTTCAAAAAAGGCACGATGGATGTATTGGTTGCGACTGATGTTGCAGCACGAGGCCTTGATATCGTAGATATGCCCTGTGTGATCAATCATGAGTTGCCATTCAGCGCTGAGGATTATGTTCACCGCATTGGTCGTACCGGTCGTGCAGGTGCCCAGGGCGATGCGATTGCATTAGTGGATGCCTCTGAAGAAAGACTGCTGGCTGATATTGAAAAGTTGATGAACCGCAAGCTTCTTCGCTTACCTCTTCCTGATCCCGCGAATGGTCCGGCTGGGGATCCATTTTTCTTTATGCCTTATCAAGCATCAGCTTCTAAAGAAGATAAATCGGCACCTGATAAAACTGACAGTGCCAATATTTCTGATAAAGCTGCTCAGGTAGGAACTCAAATTGCCTCTCAGGCAAGCAGTAAGACATCCATTCAGCCTAGTACAAAGCCAAGAGCTGCTTTATTGGGCGGCTTCAAAAAATAAGCTGCGGTTAAATCTGCATTTCAATTTACAGACGGGTTTTTCGGTAATGCTCAACAGCGGTTTCTAGCCACCGCTTGATCGTTGATTCATCAGCTTTTTCTGATTTGATTGATTGGCTGGATTTGATAGTGTCAGCCCCATTCTTAAAAAGTTCAGGCTCGTCTATTCCCAAATGCCGTGCGGCGGCCTGAAGGGCTTCTAGTGCTTCACCAGGGGTATTGCAAGCAATGGCGGTTGCCTTGGTTTGTTTACTGAGCTTTTCATTATTGCCATCGAGTACCAAAGGTAAATGAAGATAATGAGGTTGAGGGTAGTTGAGTTGTTTTTGTAAGTACATTTGTCTTGCAGTGTTGTCCAATAAATCCTCACCTCTGACCACGTGTGTGATTCCTTGTAAGTAGTCATCCACGACAACCGCCAATTGATAGGTGAAGACTCTGTCTGAGCGCCTTAAGACAAAATCACCCACGGATGATTCAATCTCATGGTCTGTGACCAATAAACGCCAAGCGCATGGTTCAGTAACTCCTGCTAGGTTTCGGCAGCTTCCTGGGTAGACCAATTCACCATGCCGATCTTTCTTTTTACCCAAACGAAGTAATTGATCTTCGATTTGTTTGCGCGTACAACGACAGCCATAAGCCTTTTTTTCTTGTAACAATTGATTCAAGGCTGATTCGTAGAAATGACTTCGTTTTGATTGGTATTCAATCTCTTCATCCCAATGCAAACCGCAATTGAGCAGTTGTTGAATGATGGTTTTGTCAGCACCTGGAGCACACCTTGGTAAATCAAGGTCCTCGATCCGTAAAAGCCACTTTCCTTGATGCGCTCGGGCGTCGAGCCAACTGCCTAGGGCTGTTGCGAGCGACCCGGGGTGGAGAGCGCCTGTGGGTGAGGGTGCGAAGCGACCGCGGTATTCAGTCTTGAACATAGCTAAAATCATCTCATGTCTTTAAATACCAACTTTGTTCATTTGCGTCTTCACTCCGAATATTCGATTGTGGATGGGGCTGTGCGCATCGATGATGCCATTGCTGCCGTGGTTAAAGATCAAATGGGTGCATTGGCTCTGACCGATTTGAGTAATGTGTTTGGTTTGGTCAAATTCTATCAAGCGGCACGCAAAGAGGGTATTAAACCTATTATTGGCAGTGATGTTTGGATCACCAATACCGAAGACAGAGATAAACCATTCAGATTGCAGTTGTTGGTAAAAAACCATCAGGGCTATCTGAATTTATGCGAACTTTTAACCAAGGCGTCCCTCACAAATCAATTCAAAGGCAGATCTGAAGTTGATGAAACTTGGTTCAAGCACCATGCAGAAGGTTTGATTGCATTATCCGGTGCAAGATTGGGCGATGTTGGCCAGTATTTATTAGCAGGTCAGCACGCTGAAGCCACGGCTTGCGCCAAAAAATGGGCAAATTACTTTAAAGATTCTTTTTATATTGAGCTTCAGCGTGCTGGACATCCTCAGGATGAGGCGCACCTTCATGAAGCCGTTCATTTGGCGAATGAACTTCAATTACCGGTGGTGGCAACACATTCGATTCAATTCATGAAGCCATCTGACTTCAGGGCGCACGAGGCCAGGGTGTGTATTGCTGAAGGAGAAGTGCTCGGTAATCCTAAACGCGCAAAAAAATTCACGCCTGATCAGTACTTTAAAACTCAAGCAGAGATGCAAACGCTGTTTGCTGATTTACCAGCGGCGATTACTAACAGTGTTGAAATTGCCAAGCGTTGTAATTTGTCATTGACCTTGGGCAAACCTCAGTTACCAGATTTTCCGGTGCCTAAAGGCATGACACTGGATGATTATTTGATGGAAAAAGCCATGGAGGGCTTATCCAAACACTTATTGCATTTGTACCCTGATGAAACAGAAAAAGAAAAGCAGCGACCCAGTTATGAGGTG
>JBFZCN010000191.1:0-3022 GCA_041307985.1 Burkholderiales bacterium | reverse complement strand
AATAAGCTTTCAAATAACGTGATGGCCAGACAAGTTTTATTGACACTTGCAATAGAAAAGAATGGCGCCCCCGGAAATACTGATAACGGAAACATGGTGGTTAAATCATGGCTCAAGAAATACCAGTTAGATATGCCTGAACTCATCATTGAGAATGGTTCTGGTCTATCAAGAATTGAAAGAATCAGCTCCAAACATCTCAATCAAGTATTACTTCTTGGTTTGAATTCTTCTACAAGAGATTACTTCACCGAGTCACTTCCGATCGCGGGTGTGGACGGAACCATGAAACATCGCTTGATGGACAAACTTCGCCAATACGCTCCAAAAAAGAGTGATGCTCAAGCATTCGACAGGAATTTATCTCAGTTTCCAAAGCCAATCAAAAAATACGGTGCCTACATTAAAACCGGATCTTTGGCTGATGTAAGAAGTATTTCAGGTTACGTCGTGAGTAAAACTGGCCAGGTGTATGCGGTTTCATCATTCATCAATCATCACAATGCTCGTTCTGGACGAGGGATTCATGATGCATTGATGACTTGGCTACTTGATGACGGTCCTCAGCAATTACACGCCAGAGCCCACTGAGGCACGCCCCAACCTATCTCTGATAGCTTCCCATTCAACACCATCAGGTAGCTGTTCAAAGAAGATGCAATCAAGGCTCAGTCCATCCAAGTGTCTTAGTAAAGCATAGAGCTCTCGAGCCAATGCTTTTGATTCAAGAGGCAACAACACTTCTTTCGCCACATTCTTTAAGCCTGAGCCTTGATCAGACACATCTTTTGGGAAATGGATCCAAGCAATTCTTTTGATATCAGAGTTATTCGCTTTAGAAAATAATGACTCAGCATCTTTAAGATCGTATAAAACCAATTTCGTCTTCGGTGCATAGTGCGCACTCAAACTTCCAGATACCCTTGGTGCTGCCTCACTGAGTGTTTGTGTTGCCGACACAGTCTTTACTGTAGCCTTATCAGGCATGCCATTATTACCAAGAAGCTCATCAATCATTGCCTGTGTGATGGCGCCTGGTCGCAAAATAACAGCACCATGAGTATCAAGACGAGTCAGATCAACAATGGTTGATTCAATACCCACATCACAGGGGCCGCCATCAAGCACCAATACTTCATTACCTGGAAATTCTTCGCGGACGTGCTCTGCAGTAGTTGGAGAAATTCTGCCAAAACGATTGGCAGAGGGCGCAGCCAAACCGCCGCCAAACTCTTTTAATAAGTTTTGTGCCACAGGATGCTTGGGGCAGCGAACACCAACGGTTTCTTGTCCACCAGTGACTTCCAATAGAACATTTTTGGCTTTTGGAAGAATCATGGTTAAAGGACCTGGCCAAAATGCATGGGCCAAGATCAAAGCTTCTGGGGACACATCTCTTGACCACTGGCTGAGTATTTCAAGCCATGCATTGGATGAGACTTGTTGATCATTACTCAGATTGCCATCAGGCTGAGCAATATGCACAATCAATGGGTGGCCTGAGGGGCGGCCTTTACCGGAAAATATTTTATTGATGGCTGAAACATTATTGGCATCAGCCGCAAGACCGTACACCGTTTCGGTAGGCATGGCTACCAAACCACCAGCCTTAAGAACGTCTACCGCTCTTTTGATTGAATCAGGCATGATCAGCGCGCAATTTTTAGGACCCGTATAGCCTCTTCGCAAACCAACTCAACAGCGGCTGAGGATTTACCTACAAAATTAATGTGTCCCATTTTGCGACCCATGCGAGGCTCAGCCTTGCCATAAAGATGCAGCTTTGCAGAGGGAGCATTCAGAATTCTTTCCCATGAAGGCTCTACTTGCTTTCCAGAGACCAACCACTCATCACCCAAAATATTGAGCATGATGCTTGGTCCGATCAACTCAGTGCTGCCCAAAGGCAAACGAGCCATGGCCCTGACCTGTTGTTCAAACTGACTGGTTAAACAGGCATTCTGGGTGTAATGCCCAGAGTTATGAGGGCGCGGAGCAATTTCATTGGCAACCACTTCCCCATTTTTAAGGACAAAGAACTCAACACATAGAACACCGACGTAATCTAAACGACGAATAATTTCTTTAGCGGCGTCGACGATTTTTGCTTCTTGAGCTGAATTGATGGATGGTGCCGGCACAGTTGTTGTGTGCAAAATACCATTTTTATGAATATTTTGTGCAATGGGGTAGGCCACAACTTCATCATCATGACCACGAACCACCAATGCCGATACTTCAAAAGATAAATCCATGCGTTTCTCTAAAACACACACTACTTGACCGAAACCATTCCAAGCCTTCACCAGTTCATCGCGATCATGAACTGTCACCTGCCCTTTACCGTCATAGCCCATGCGAGCAGTTTTTAAAATACCTGGGAAGAGATCAGTCGAAACGACTTCTACATCACTTTCCTTTTCAATGACCTGATAAGGTGCCGGGCCAATGCCAGCCTCTTTTTGCCAAGTGGCTAAAAACTTTTTTTCTGCCACTCGATCTTGCGCAATAGAAACCCCAGCACTTCTCGGGGCAACGAATACACCCAAGGATTCAAGTTCATCAAGTGCTTTTGCTGGAACATTTTCAAATTCAGTGCTGGCTGCCTTGCAGATAACTGCCATTTCTTTCAAAGCAGCGCTGTCGGTGTAATTTGCTTGAATATGTTTATCTGCAACCACTCCTGCGGGACTGTGTGCATCAGGATCTAAGACGCACACTTTGTAGCCCATGGCTTGAGCAGCATGAGTGAACATGCGACCCAATTGACCACCACCAAGAATTCCTAAGTAAGACCCCGGCAAAATGGGGTTTTGACGATCAGCCATAAATCAAGAATGCCCTGGTAGGTTCATGGCTCTTGCTTTTTCAGTTTGAGCAAGTCGGAATACCTCTAACTTTTTAGCCAGAGTGGGATCATTGACGGCAAGATTTGCGATCACATGCAGTGCTGCATTGGTTGCGCCCGCATCACCAATGGCAAAAGTTGCCACAGGAATACCTTTGGGCATTTGCACAATGG
>JBFZCN010000190.1:0-9223 GCA_041307985.1 Burkholderiales bacterium | reverse complement strand
TTTGCGATTGAAGTCACCTTCAAGACCATGGCCAATTGCCTCATGAAGCAATACACCTGGCCAGCCTGGACCTAAAACAACGGTCATAGACCCTGCTGGCGCAGCCCGTGATTCAAGATTGACCAAAGCAGAACGAACTGCTTCATTGATCCAGTGATCAATCTTATCTTTGACAAAAAAGTGATAATCAAATCTACCGCCACCGCCAGATGAGCCCACTTCACGACGACCATTTTGCTCTGCAATCACCGTGATTGAAATGCGCACAAGTGGGCGTATATCTGCTGCAAGAACACCGTTTGCGCGAGCCACCAAGACAACGTCAAACTCACCAGCAAGACCTGCCATCACTTGAACAATGCGAGGATCTTTGGCTTTGGCTTTGCGTTCAATATCTTCAAGGATGGCAATTTTTGCCTTGGCATCAAGACTATCCAATGGATTGAATGATTGATACAGCGCATGAGTAGCTGGTGTTTTCCACTTAGGGCTGATGTATGCGCTCTTTTGTTGAGCCCCAATCACGCGCGTTGCTTCAGCAGCATTTCTTAATGCCAAAGCGCTGATCTCATCAGAGTAAGCGAATGCTGTTTTGTCATGACTGACCGCACGTACACCAACGCCTTGATCAATACTAAAACTACCTGATTTAACAATGCCTTCTTCAAGACTCCAAGATTCATTGTGAGTTCTTTGAAAATACAAATCAGCATCATCTAATTGATGGGTGTGCATGTGCGCAAGGGTCTTCTGAAGATCTTGTTCAGAAATACCTGCTGGCGCCAAAAGAATTTCTTTTGCAATATTTAGAGCATCAGCTCGACTGAGATGAAGGGGGTTTTCTAGTGCAAGAGTTGAATTCATTATTTTCTTTAGATGGTGCGATGTTGAAGTGAAGGTAATTTTGCTCGAATTTCATTAATTCTGCTCTTATCCAAAATACCCAAGGTGAATCCTTCACCTTCTTTAAGTTCTGACTGAATATCTCCCCAAGGATCGATCAGCATGCTTTGCCCCCAAGTCTTTCGACCATTGGTGTGCTGACCGCTTTGGGCGCTGGCCAATAGGTAGGATTGGTTTTCGATGGCCCTTGCACGGAGTAGGATTTCCCAATGAGCTTTACCTGTGGTGTGAGTAAAGGCAGCTGAAACAATGTGGCAATCAACCGGACCAATTTGTCTATACAGCTCCGGAAAGCGTATGTCGTAGCAGATGGTGACACCGAATTTCCAATCAATACCATTTTTTTGAATACTGAAACTGCACGGTAGTGAACCAGGTTCAATGGTTTTTGATTCTTGATATTCCTCATTACCTTGTTTGAAGCCAAACAAGTGAATCTTGTCATACCTGCTAATGACTTGCCCCTCTGGATCAAAAACCAAACTGGTGTTTTTGACTTGGTGCTTGTTTTGGCTACTTAAAGGAATGGTTCCGCCAATCAAATGAATTTGATTTTGTTTGGCAATCAGACTCAAAGAGTCTTGTAGGCGGCCCTGACCAAAATCTTCTCTGATTGTTACTTTGTCCTGATCTGTTTGACCCATCAAACAAAAATACTCAGGCAAGACCATGACGTCAGCGCCAGCTTGTTTTGCTGCTTGGATTAATGTTTGAGCCGTTTGTAAATTTTCTTCAACGGAATCAGTTGAAGTCATTTGAATTGCGGCTACAGTTAATTGATTGGGATTCATTAACTTGATATTAACTCTGATCTACTTTTTGGTGGGAGTTTGTTGTTTCAGTAAAGATTTATCCCGAATCTCTTTCAGTTGTTTTTCATCAAGAGGCTTGCCCTTGTTATCAAGGGCAATGATTTGTGGATTTGCCCAAGTGCCTTGAACAAGGTAATCCAACTGAAATAGCTTGCTGACTTCATCTGCTATTAAATATTGACCAACCATTGTGCTAAGACCAATGATTGGATTGATGAATGTATAAGCCAAGGAGGCCGAGCCGGCATTGAAGTTAGGAACAACTGTCACTCGAATGTCTTGGTTTTCTTGAACTAAATCTGCTTTACCAGTTAAGCGAATATTTCCTTGAGGCCCGCGCATGCTTAAATCTTTGATATTTGCGACCCCATTATCAATAGCACCAGTTGAGGTGATTCTGTCAAAAGGAGTTCCCTGACTGACAATTGGCTTGAGGACGCCACCAATATCCAATGTTGCAATTCTGCTCAAACCTTGAAAGCTGAGAACGCCAAGCAGTCTTGCAACGCCTGGATCCACTTGCAAAATAGTTCCCTTGATCAAGTCTAAAGATAGTTCTGCGTTTAAAGACTTGATGTCAAAGCTGTAAGGGGCATTTGCCCAATTGATTTGTCCGACCAGCTTTCCCGAGCCATCATCAATCGCTTTTGGAAAGCCTAGTTTAGATAAAAGCTTGCCAGCATTATTGATGTCCAAGTCAAAATTCAGCTCGGTTTTTCCGGCACTCAATTGCTTGGTTTCTCTAGGTAGAACCCATCTGCCAGTTGCATTGATCTGTGCATCAGCCGTTTTCAAAGTTAACTTTTCTATCTTCCAATCATTTTTATCATTGCTAGCAAGCAATTCCATTTTTCCATAGGAATTATTGTTGAAAATAAGCTCATCAGACTGAATATCTAGAGCTGGAATTTTTTGGATGCGTTTGTTAACGCCTTTGGTGAGAGTGTCACCGGATTCAGTATTCTCGATCACCAACTGCTGAAGACGTGCGGTTAGCTTCCCCTGGGGAAAGCCAGCCCGAGCTGATTTCCATTGAAGCAAACCTTTAGCAACAGGCGATTGAATGCTGGCATGCCATTGCTCTTTATCATGAGTAGCTTGCAAAGAGACATCTTTGAATGATCTGTCGGCTAATTTAAGATTTTTAATGTTGGCTGAAACCGTATCAATATCAAAATCTGAACTGGTCGCAGCGTTGGCGCTTGCTTGTTTTGGGGGTTCAGGAAAGTTTTTATCTAGCCAGCTTTGCCAAGCCGACACATCAAGCTGGTCTAAAACAATGGTGCTTGAAAAACCTTTTTGTGGAACATACCCAGGAGCGTTAATGCCAAGCCCTAGGCGAAATTTTTGATTGGCACCAGAGACAAACTTGGCATCAATGATTTTCCCTATCTTTAATTGACCTGAAGTGGGTTTATCTGGATCCTCACTTAAATTACTTAAATTAAATTGACCAGTCAGCCCCTGGCCAGATTTTTTATTGAATGGGGCTGGGAATTGAGAGTTGAGTTGGTCTAACTTTAGACCCAAGTCCAACTGATAGCCTTTTGAGCGAATCGCAAGCTTTCCATCATAAGCAAGCAAACCGTTCAAGTGAGCTTGAATTTTTTTAATTTCAGATGAGTCTGAAGTATTTAAAGCCTGGATTAATTGGTTGATATCAACCTTGCCTGAAACCTTCATATCTGATGATAATTGCCAAGGTAATTTATTTGCGTTATCGATGATTAGTTCGCCACCAAGCAATTGAGCTCTTAGATTGCGACCAATGATGTTTTCTTCAGAAAACAAAAGATCACCGCTTATTTCTTGTACGGTAAGTCTTTGATTAATTTTGGCTTGATTGCGATCAAGCCTCACTTCACCTTGCAGTTTTGTTTCTTTGGTGTCATTGAGAGGCATTTCAATATTGATTTTTAATTGCGCATTACCTGAGATCTCAATTTTTTTACTGATGGCCTCGATACTCTTACCTGAGGGGCTGTCAACATAGTACTTAAGTAACTCTTGACTGGAACCTTTGGCAACACCATTGATTTTTAAAGTTGCAGTTGGGCTAACGACGTCGTCTACGACCCCTTGAATATCACTTAACTGAACGCTTTCAAAAGAAGCTCTTTTTAAATCAAGCTGAAGTTTTGGACCTTTGAATGAAACTGTGCCATGCACGTCTGAAAAATCTGACCATTGACCCTGTTTTTTATCAGCAGTGGGGGCTGGTGAGTATTGCACTTGTTCAATCGGTAGGTTGAGCTCAAAAATACCCGGAAACTTGGTGTCAAATGGGATGTGCAGTGGGTCGCCATGAATATGGATTTGACCATTTCGAATGCGACCCTCTTTGAGGGCGCCATTCAAATAGACTCTTGCGTCTTTAGACATTTCCAATGGAAAGTATCTGGTCAAGTTTTTGACATCAGCTTCTTTAATATCTGCCTTGATGAAGAGGTCAGCGGGAGATTTGGCGGTCTTGGTTTTGTAATTGGCATCAAAAATCAAATTGGCTGACTCATTCGTGAGTTTTAGTTGACTGATTTGATATTCGAGGCCAGCGTCTTTTTTAAGCCATTTAATTTTTCCCTTGATCAGATCAAGAGCAAGGCTGTCATTTTCTAGGACTTTAGGGAGCACAACGAATGCATTTTCACTGTCGAGCGTGAGCTCGCCACCAAGTTCAGTTGCATAAAGCCTGCCTGTCAAATTTGTTAGTGATAGAAGCCCTTTTTTCTCAGGCTTGAGGTGGGCCTTTTCAAAATCAAATGAAAGCTTGTAGTGTGATTCATTGAACCCTGGAATTCTTATATTGAAGGGTAGTTTGCTCGCTTCTGCATGCCAATTGGCATCTAAATTTTTTAGCATCCCTGAGGGTTGATATTGCTTAATGAATTCAGCAATGTCTTTTGGAAGGGGGAATTGCTTGGCTAGTTGCTCAACAAGGTTGATATCAATTTCGTCGGCTTTGACCCCCGCGTGAGTGATTGCATCGATATGGGCGGCCATATCCCAGTAAACACTGATGCCGTTGAGCTCCTTGGGGGGAGACCTTTCACTAACTTGCCACTTAAGTAGGGGCGCGCTGACAGACATTTTTTTTCCAGAAGTTGTTTGCTCTAGTTCTGTATCAATTCTTGCAATCTTGAGTGGGGCACCCAAGCGCGGCCATTCAATGTGAAGATTTTGTGCTGCAAGTTTTGTTGAACCCCCATCCAGCGCACCATCATCGATATAAGCTTTGCCTTGAGAGTTGAGTTGACCAGAAACAACATTCACAGGACTGTCAAATAGTTGATTGACCTTTGCAAGGTTGAGCTCATTGATTTGCCACTCAAGCCGGCCAATCCAGTCTTTCCAGTTGCCTGCATTACCAAAAATACTGTGCCCAAAGTCAGCCTTGATTGATGCCGTGTTTGAATGCCATGGTGTTTTGATGTTTAAATCAATGGCATGTTTGAACCAAGAATTTTTTAATTCAAGTGATTCAATTTCTAGCAAATATTGACTGCTTTGAAATCGTTGGTCCAACCAATTTATTTTGGCATTTTTAAGTTCAAGGCTGTCTTGTTCAAATAGCCAATTACCAAATTGATAGCCAGCAGTTGATTGATCTAACTTGATGCCCGCAATATTCCAGTTGCCTTTTGAATCTCGTTGCATCTGAATCAAAGCATCAGCAAAGCGAAGATCATGAAAGTGAGGCTGTAATTTCCATAGAGTTTCCCAAGATAATTTTCCGGTGACTTGAGGAATACTTAATTTGGCAGAGTTTGAATCGCCCAAGTCATAAAGTTTGATATTGTCAATTTTGAATGATGGCCAGAGAAAATCCCAACCAGTTTGAATATTTTCAATTTTTAAATTGACACCCAGCGTTTGGCTGATCACCTGTTCAAAAGTGGCCTTATTTTTTTCAACCTGTGGCCATATGTAAAAGCGTGTCAGCAGGTGGGCGGCTACAAAAAGCAGGGCAATCAACAAAAGTAGCCATCGAACTCTTTTTTTCCAAATGGCAAGCCTGTACTCGTCAACTTTAAGCTGACGGATGCTTTCCAGAGGGTTTAAATTGGATAACCATGACATTTTTGTAATTATGCTGTAGCCGAGCGGGTATTGATAGCGATAACATGATACCTATGACAACAATTCACCCTAAACTTTCGGCTCTTTTAGATCATTCAGCCTATGCCGTACGATGGTTAACAGCTCGCCCAGAATGGTCCTCTGAAATTAGCGAAATGGCCACAAGCCCTGTGAGCGAAGCTGAGATTGATGGCTTGCTGAAGTCAGCACTGCCAACTTTGGCAGATCAGCCTTTGAGCATTGATGATTTGGCTGCTAATTTACGTCTTGCGCGCCAAAAGTTTATGTTGCTGATCGCTGCTCGAGATTTTAATGGCGAAGCTGATGTTCAAGAAGTCACGCAAGCAATGAGCTGCTTTGCTGAAAAAGTCACAGCCTTGGCGCTTGAGGCAATTCGACAGGATATTAAGCCCATGGTTGGTGAGCCCCTGAATCAGCAGGGCGATTACTCTCCCATGATGATTGTTGGTATGGGTAAATTGGGAGGGCGTGAGCTCAATGTCTCATCGGACATTGATTTGGTCTTTTTGTACGAGGAAGAGGGCGAAACTCAGGGCGGCGCAAAAAGTATTTCTCATCAAGAGTGGTACACCAGGGTTGGTAAACGCCTGATTGCCTTATTGAGTGAACTAAGATCCGAAGGTTTTATTTTCAGAGTGGATATGCGCCTAAGACCCAATGGCGATTCTGGTCCTTTGGTTTGTAGCTTGGGAATGCTCGAGGAGTACTTCTGTGTTCAAGGTCGTGAATGGGAGAGGTATGCATGGATCAAGGGACGAATGATTTACCCCTTGCCTAATATGCCTGCTTATGAAAGATGTCAAAAGGGTTTGCAAGATTTGGTCAGACCTTTTGTCTACAGGCGCTATCTTGATTTTGGCGTGATTGCCGCGATCAGAGAGCTGCATGGGCAAATTCAGCAGGAAGCTGAAAAGCGCAGCCTACTTCATCCAGAAAGAGCGGCTGATGTGAAGTTGGGGCGTGGCGGAATTCGTGAAATTGAATTCATGGCACAAATGTTTCAATTGGTGCGTGGTGGTCAAGATCCAGGGTTGAGAATTCGCCCCACCCTAGAAGTTTTAAAAGCTGTTTTTGAGCGCCAGTTAATTGGTCAGGTAGAGCTTGATCAACTCACCAACGCTTATACCTATCTTAGAAAACTCGAGCACCGTTTGCAATATTGGGAAGATGCTCAAACCCACCATCTACCTGGTGATGATGCTTCTCAGCAAAGATTGGGTATTGCCATGGGGCATGCCACTTTGGATGAGTTCAAAAAGCAATTGGCGCAACACAGAGACAACGTGGCCAAATTATTTGCCGATGCTTTTGTATTGAAAAAACATCAGGTAGAGCTTGATGAGAATGGCGCCAATCTTGCGGTGTGGACACCGCCTGCTGAGTATGTGGCTTTGACTGAAAAATGGAATGAATGGTGGGGCAGTGCGCGCTGGCGCTCTTTGTCTGATTCATCGAGAAGAAAGTTCACGCAGTCAATGTCTGCGGCCATGAGTTACGTGGAAGGTCAGAACTGGGGCTTATCTCGGTCGGATGAGGTCATGGTGAGAATGATGAATTTACTGGATTCAATTTCTAGACGTTCGTCTTATCTTGCCCTACTGAGTGAGTACCCGCATATTTTGAGTAGGCTGATCTCATTGATTTCTGCTTCTAAGTGGGGAACTGATTATCTGATACAGCATCCACATTTATTGGATGATTTATTGACTGGCCAAGGTCAATACACGCCAGAGGATCATCCTGCGGTTTATTGGACAAAGTTAAAAGCAGACATCAATATTTTGCTTGATGATGCAATGGACAATGGCGACCAAGCAGAACAAGCCATGGATATTTTGAGGCAAGTTCATCACACCGAAACATTCTTGACCTTGTTGGCAGAGTTGGGCATTGGGCGAGATGAACCATTGCCAATTGAAAAAGTGAGTGATCGACTCTCTGCTCTGGCTGATTTGATGCTTGGTTTGACCCTTGAAAGGGTTTGGCCAATGGCGGCCAAGAAGTTCCAATTAAATGAAGTGATTCCACCTTCCTTTGCGGTGATCGCTTATGGCAAGCTTGGCGGCAAGGAGCTGGGATACGCATCAGACTTGGATATTGTTTTTTTGTACGATGCCCCAGAGTCTGACCAGAGTGCAGGAGAGATCTACGCCTTCTTTGCGAGGCGCTTGATTGCATGGCTGACTGCATCAACCTCAGCAGGCATTCTTTTTGAAATTGACACTCGTTTAAGACCCAATGGGGCGGCTGGATTATTGGTGACCAGCATAGACTCATTCAGACGCTATCAATTGCGAGAGGGTGATAACTCGGCATGGCTTTGGGAACACCAGGCTTTAACTCGTGCACGTTTTTGTGCCGGTGATGTGGCGATTGGTGAGAAGTTTGAAAAAATCAGATCTGAAGTATTGGCTCAAGAAAGAAATGAAGCTTTGCTCAAGCAAGAAATTCTAGACATGCGTCAAAAGGTCAGCGAGGGACATCCTAATGACTCAGGCTTATTTGACATCAAGCATGACAGCGGTGGAATGGTTGATATTGAATTCATTGTTCAATACTTGGTATTGCGTTTTAGTCGGAGCCATCCAAAACTTTTGGGTAACTGGGGAAATATTGCTTTGCTATCTTTGGCCAGCGAAGAAGGTTTGATTACGAGTGATCAGGCATTGAAGGCCGCGAATGCTTATCGCCTTTATCGTGAGTATCAGCATCGAATCAGATTGGATGGCGCTGATAAAACCAGGGTGTCTCAGGAGGAAATGGAATCTGCTCTACTTGAGGCGAGAGCTTGCGTTAAGGAACTTTGGGAGAAGGTTTTACTTGCCCAGTAACTCTCGGGCGTGACGTCTGGTGGTGTCTGTGATTTCAGCACCACCAAGCATCCTGGCAATTTCTTCAACACGTTCTTGTCTACTCAAAATTTGCATGCTTGAGATGGTCACGTTATCTTGACTTTGCTTGGCAACCTTCCAATGTTGATGACCTTCTGCAGCCACTTGAGGTAAGTGGGTCACGCACAAGACTTGATGTGCTTGCCCCAATTCTTTTAAGCGCTTACCAACTGTTTCTGCAACTGCTCCACCAATCCCTGAATCTACTTCGTCAAAAATCAAGGTTGGGATTTGGCTTGCTTCAGAGGTAATAACGCTGATGGCCAAGCTGATTCGCGCCAACTCACCACCCGAGGCTACTTTTGCCAACTGCTTGGGTGTTGCGCCAGGATGGCCAGCGACCAAGAATTCAACCTGCTCTAAACCATGAGCATTGCCCTCTTCAAGGGTTTCAATTTGAATTGCAAAAACACCACCAGCCATCGCCAGATCTTGCATGGCTGCAGTGACCAGGCGCTCTAATGTTTTTGCTGCTGCCACTCTTTCTTGGCTTAACTTTTTGGCGCTCTTTAAATAGGC
>JBFZCN010000189.1:0-4005 GCA_041307985.1 Burkholderiales bacterium | reverse complement strand
CCATATTCATTCATTAAACGACTGGCCACTACTTCAAACTGCAAAGCACCCACAGCACCAAGGATCAGATCACTGCTGTTCAAGGGCTTGAATACCTGCACAGCACCCTCTTCGCCTAATTGCTGAAGACCCTTTTGCAGCTGCTTAATCTTCATGGGGTTGCGAATACGGGCAACTCTGAAAAAGTCTGGGGCAAAGTAAGGAATACCGGTGTATTGCAAAACTTCACCTTCAGAAAAGCTGTCACCAATTTGCATATTGCCGTGATTGGGCAAACCAATGATGTCACCAGCGTAAGCCTCTTCAACTTGCTCACGACTAGAAGCCATGAAAGTCACGACGTTTGATACCTTCACATCGCGATTGATGCGCAGATGATTGATTTTCATGCCGCGCTCAAACTTACCTGAACAAACGCGTAAAAATGCGATGCGGTCTCGATGAGCAGGGTCCATATTGGCCTGGATCTTGAACACAAAGCCGGTGAACTTATCCTCTCTTGGATCAACCGATCTGACCGTTGCACTGCGCTCTCTTGGGCCTGGCGCCCAATCTAAAAGAGCGTTAAGGATTTCTCGAACACCAAAGTTATTGATGGCTGAACCAAAGAATACGGGGGTCTGTAAACCTCCCAAGAAACGTTCTAAATCAAAGGGGTGGGATGCACCTTGCACCAATTCCACTTCCATTTTGAGTTGCGCCATTTCATCAGGGAACATTTCATGAAGCTTTGGATTATCAATCCCCTTCAACACCTGAAATTCTTGATCGGCGCGATCATTACCAGCAGCAAACAAGAGAATTTCATCATTGATGAGGTGATAAACACCGCGGAAATTTTTGCCCATACCGATGGGCCATGTCACAGGCGCACACTCGATCTTCAAGACAGATTCGAGCTCATCCAATAACTCCATAGGATCTCTGGTTTCGCGGTCCATCTTGTTCACAAACGTGATGATGGGGGTGTTTCTCATGCGGCAAACATTCAATAATTTGATGGTTTGCTCTTCAACACCCTTGGCCGCATCAATCACCATCAATGCAGAATCGACAGCGGTTAAAACGCGATAAGTATCCTCAGAAAAGTCTTGGTGTCCTGGGGTGTCCAAAAGATTGACCACATGGTCACGGTATTCAAACTGCATCACCGAGCTGGCCACAGAAATACCACGTTGCTTTTCAATTTCCATCCAGTCAGAAGTAGCGTGTCTGCCACTTTTACGAGCTTTAACAGTTCCTGCCAATTGGATAGCGCCAGAGAACATCAAGAGCTTCTCTGTCAGGGTTGTTTTACCGGCATCAGGGTGAGAAATAATGCCAAAAGTCCTGCGTCTTGAGACTTCGCGGACAATATCGTTACTGTAATTCATAGGCTTTTCAATCAAATAGCCCTATAGTTTAGTTTAGAGCGCCATAACTGGCATTAATTGAATATCAACAAGGATTTACAACGGTCTAAAAACCGCTAAGACGCCATGATCGACCCATCATCAAAAAAAGATGTTTCTTCACAAAAACATGAGATCAGACCGACTCAATCCATTGAGCTTTTGAAAGAATTGCACATCCTCACTCGCGATGGCAAGCTCAATCAAGACACTCGCAGAAAGTTAAAGCAGGTTTATCACTTGGTTCAATTCATTGAACCACTGCTCCAAGAGGTCTTGAGCCGAAAAGATCACCTGAGCATGGTTGATCACGGTGCCGGCAAGTCCTACTTGGGTTTTATTCTGAACGATCTCTTTTGCAAGTTACAAGAAAAACCTTCAACGATTTACGGTATTGAGGTTCGCGAAGAGTTGGTTAAAAAATCTCAAGATTTGGCGAGTCGTTTGAACTTCTCGAATATACAGTTTTTACATTTGAGTGCTGAGGAATCTCTAGACTCAGACTTGCTACCTGATGAGATTGATGTGGTCACAGCCTTGCATGCCTGCAACACAGCCACTGATGACGCCATTCGCTTCGCCCTATCCAAGAAAGCCAAGCACATTGTCTTGGTTCCTTGTTGCCAGGCAGAATTGGCAGCGGCCCTAAGAAAGACCAAAGCTCAATCGCTTAAAAATGAATTATCTGAAATGTGGCGCCACCCGATTCATACCCGCGAATTTGGTAGTCATATCACCAATGTTTTGCGTTGCCTGCAATTAGAGTCTCATGGCTATGATGTGACAGTGACTGAATTAGTAGGTTGGGAGCATTCCATGAAAAATGAATTGATCATCGCAACTCAGAAGAATGTGTCCGGCCAAAAAGCCAAAGAAAGAAAAACAAAGTTACTGGCAGAAATAGGTTTGAGTAGTCTTGAGGAACGATTTGCCTAAACCATTGATTTTATAAAATAAAAAAGGCTGCCTAGGCAGCCTTTTTTAATCTCAGAAGAGAAATTACTTGCGCTTGTTTACAGCGTCTTTGAAAGCTTTACCAGCTGTGAACTTAACAGTCTTAGCAGCTGCAATCTTGATTGCTTCGCCAGTCTTTGGGTTACGGCCAACACGTGCAGCACGCTTGCCTGAACCGAATGTACCAAAACCGATCAATTGAACTTTGTCACCTTTAGTAACAGCTTTGATGATTGTTTCGATTGATGTGTTCAAAACACGCTCAGCAGATGCTTTAGAAATGTCTGCGTCGCTTGCAATTTTTTCTACTAATTCAGCTTTATTCATTTTTTACCTTTCAACTTGGAAACTGGGAGTATGTACATTCAGTTATATTTTTTTATTTAAAAACTTATTCCTGGTGCACTGTCGACATTAAATCACATAATCACTGTGGGAGCTAGTATTTATAACCTTCTTTAGGGTTTCACCTATGTTCTACAGTGGGTTACAGCCTTATACCAGATTAATTCCTAATAAATCCAAGGCTTGCACCTTTTTAAAGCGTGAGTATTTCTAAGCCATCCATGTATGGCTGTAATGCTTTAGGTATTTTGATGCTGCCATCTGCTTGCTGATAGTTCTCAAGGATCGCAACACCGGTTCGTCCCACGGCCAAACCAGAACCATTCAAGGTGTGCACCAACTCAGGTTTATCTTGACCCGTTTTAAAGCGAGCCTGCATGCGTCTGGCTTGAAAATCGCCCATGTTGGAGCAAGAGCTAATTTCACGATACGTGTTTTGGGCAGGCAACCAAACCTCTAAGTCATAAGTTTTAACACTGCCAAAACCCATATCACCGGTGCACAAGAGAACCTTTCTATAAGGCAATTCTAGTTTTTGCAAAATGGCTTCTGCATGAGAAGTTAACTCTTCCAGGGCAGCCATGGAAGCTTCTGGCTTGGTGATTTGTACTAATTCAACTTTTTCAAATTGATGTTGGCGAATCATGCCGCGCGTATCTCGTCCGTAGCTACCCGCTTCAGACCTAAAGCAAGGTGTGTGAGCCACAAATTTCTTTGGCAATTGCTCAGTGGGTGTGATCGTGTCACGCATCAAATTGGTGACAGGAACTTCTGCTGTTGGGATGAGATAAAAATTCTCATAAACAGCATCAACTGATTCATCTTGATCGTCACCACCAACTTTTCTTGGTACTTTGAATAAATCGGCTTCAAATTTTGGTAATTGACCAGTGCCCTTCATTGATTCAGCGTTCACAATAAAGGGCACCGCCACTTCGTGATAACCAATTTGGATGTGCTGATCTAACATGAATTGAGCCAAGGCTCGATGCAAACGGGCAATCTGCCCATGCATCACAGCAAAGCGTGAACCCGTCAGCTTTACAGCACTGTCAAAGTCCAGGCCCAAGGGGGTTGCCAAATCAACGTGATCTTTGATGGGAAAATCAAAAGTTGGAATCTTGCCCCAACGCAAAACTTCCTGGTTAGCATTCTCGTCTTTGCCAGATGGCACAGATTCATGGGGAATATTAGGAATGTTCAATAAAAAGTGATTGAGTTGAGACTGAACAACTGTGAGCTTTTCTGTGAGAGTCTGTAATTCTTGGTTCACCGCAGTCGATTCAGCTAATTCAGCACTGGCATCTTCGCCCTT
>JBFZCN010000188.1:0-5690 GCA_041307985.1 Burkholderiales bacterium | reverse complement strand
CTGAATTGAGCTTTTTCGGTTGCTAAATTAACGCTGGCTGCATCAACCCCAGCCACTTTCGATAATGATTTTTCAAGCCTAGCCACACATGAGGCGCATGTCATGCCGCGAATGTTTAAGGTGACTAATTGACTCATACGCTCCATAATGGAATAAGTTAAGATTCACATAGATTGTCCTACTTATATTAGGAAACTACAAAAAATATGACATTCATTTTTACCGTCAAAGAGATGAACTGCGGCCATTGCACACAGGCCATCACCAAAGCCATCCTGGGCCTTGACCCAGCGGCAAAGATTGATACAGACATCCCAAAGCAAACAGTCACAGTGACAAGCAGTCTTGACCGCAAACAATTGAGCGAGACCATCATTGATGCTGGTTACGATATTGTGGCGGTCGCCTAATGGATATTGCAAACATCATTCAAACGGTCGCCATTTATGCGATACCGGTTATTTTTGCCATCACCTTGCATGAAGCGGCGCACGGTTATGCGGCCAAACAACTGGGTGATAACACTGCCTACGCTTTAGGCAGAGTGACCCTCAATCCCATCAAGCACATTGATCCAATGGGCACGATCGCCGTGCCCTTATTGCTGTACTTTGCCACAGCAGGAACTTTCTTATTTGGCTATGCCAAACCGGTACCGGTTCGCTTTGGTAATTTAAGACACCCCAAGAAGGACATGATTTGGGTAGCGCTGGCAGGTCCAGGATCTAATTTAGTTCAAGCCATCTTTTGGGCCATCATGTATTTGCTCTTGGTCAAGGTCTCACTCACCGAGCGCTTCTTTTTAGAAATGTGCCAAGCGGGTGTATTAGTCAACGTGGTGATGTTTGTTTTCAATTTATTCCCTCTTCCACCGCTTGATGGTGGAAGAATCTTGGTAGGCTTATTGCCTTGGAAACAAGCTGCTATGGTTTCAAGGATTGAACCATGGGGTTTTTTCATTGTTTTAGGTCTGGTGGTCACTGGTGTGATCAGCGCTCTTTGGATGCGGCCATTGATGTCTGCAACTTACTGGCTTTTAGATGCCCTACTCGTTCCATTTCGTTTAATTTTTTAGTAACCCAGGAGATAAGCATGAAACAACCAATCTTAGTAGCAGGTGTATTGCTCTCATTGTTAGCGCCCGGCATGGCTCACGCTCAATTCGCCAAAACTGAAGATGCGATCAAATATCGTGCAGCAACCTTTACTGTGATGGGCAACCATTTCTCCAGAATTGGCGCTGTGGTCAAAGGTGAAAAACCATTTGATAAAAATGAAGTTGCTGCTAATGCTGCAGTGGTTGCCAGTATGGCTCAACTTCCATGGCAAGCATTTGGCCCAGGCACAGAGGGTGGCAAATCATTGCCTGAAATCTGGAAAGAAATGGACAAGTTCAAAGCTGGTAGCGAGAAAATGCAAAAAGCTGTGGCGGAATTAAATACAGCAGCTCAATCTGGCAATTTAGATATGATTAAAAAGGCATTTGGTGAGGCAGGAAAATCTTGCAAAGCCTGTCACGATAATTATCGTAAGAAGTAATACATGATCAAAGCGATGGCAATCAATATAGCCATCGCTTTGAGTCTCACCTTTGTGTCATCCTGAATCAATGGTGCCAAAGAAGCAGCACCTTCCAATTCTTTATCGCCCGTGATCATCGCAGAAGTCAGATTGATTTTCTTGGCATATTTGTAATACAAAATTGCTCCAATGTGCGTTGCCACCAATCCAAGCAGCACCCATTCATTCCAACGATGAAACGAAGTCAAGAGCTCTACCCACACAGAAGCCACATACTTGGCAAGCGGGCCATCAAAGGCAATATCGTCTGTTGCAAACAAGCCTGCCAAGGCTTGAGTCAAAAATAAGCCAAGCAAGACAAGAACAGAAATAGCGCCCACTGGACTGTGCCCAGGAGTTTCAGATGGATTCTTTAGGTAGGCCAATATAGCTTTAGGCGACTTGATAAATTGAGAAAAGCGCGCATGATGCGTTCCTACGAAACCCCAAATGAGCCTGAAAAAAATCAAGGTCAACACAAGATAACCAAAACGGCCATGCCAAACCATGGCATTACCGCCTAATTTGACAGACACAAAACTACCGATCACTGCCAAGACCAATAGCCAGTGAAATAATCTTAGAGGTAGATCCCAAATGCGAATTTTCATATGTGTATCAATTTAGTTTACGATGTGATGATGCGTAAAAATATTTATCTTTTATTAATCTCGATTACCAGTGTTTTCATTTTAAGCGCTTGCGCGAATCAGCCGGTATACCGCCAATCTAGCAGTCCTTTAACAAGCGTTAGTGCCGTTGATTTGAATCGCTATCTTGGCACCTGGTATGAAATCTACCGCCTACCCAACCGGTTTGAAGGCACTGACTGCGTGACCGTCTCTGCTCAATACGCCCTCAAAGATGATGGCAATGTCAGTGTTCTCAATACCTGCCTTAAAAAGGATGGTCCCAAGGTTGCCAATGGTATTGCCAAAGTAGTCCCAGGGTCTAATAACTCAAAACTAAAAGTGTCTTTTTTCAGACCTTTTTATGGAGATTATTGGGTGATTGATTTGGCTGAAGACTACTCTTGGGTTTTGGTCGGCGAACCAGCAGGCAAGTATTTTTGGATTTTGGCCAGACAAAAACAATTGGATCCAAAGTTAGAGGAAGCTCTTCTGGCCAAAGCTGAAAAGCTGGGCTATCAACGCAAAGACTTGATCAAACCAAGCAATAGTCTTTGACCAGCCTTTGCAAGCCTTTGTGAGCCTTTACGACCCTTTAGTAAGTCCTTAATATCTTGATAGAACGTCTTTGCTGGTGCGTTCTTGGCCATCAGCAAATAACTTATAGCAAAGACCGCCACCTGTCTGATGGCGGACCTTCTTCGCCTCTTCTTGCATTCTGTGCATGGTATTAAAGCAATCCATGCGCGACTCAAATTGATAAGTTCTAACTTCAACTGGCTTATTCTTTTTGAGCAAGGTGAACTCCAAGGTCCAATGAGTGTCCCCCATCGCTGTAGGCGGCATTTCTTGTTTTGGGGCGATTTGACAGGCCGACAAAAAGATTGCACTCAGTAGGATGATTTTTTTCATTAAAGGATTTATTGCCCCATCTTCACTTGATCAAAGTCATGCTTATTTGGCACCAAATAAGCACCAAGCAACATACCAAATACGCTGGCTATCAAGCCCAATAAATGTGGCTCAACGAGCAATTCAGCATTGGTGAACTCTAATAGTAACCATACACCCAAACCAAAGGTGATAGCAAGCGCCGCACCCAAATTGCTGGCTTTTTTCCAGAATAAACCTGCTGCTAGAGGCACAAAAGCACCAGCTAAAGTGATGCGGTAGGCATGCTCGACCATGGTGTGAATCGATGCATCGGTGTAAATCGCATAAAAAGTCACAATGCATGCAAAACATGCCACAGTTAGTTTGGTGGCCCATAAAAATTGTTGATCACTCATGTGTGGCACAACAGATTTCAGAATGTTTTCTGAAAAAGTCACTGATGGTGCCAATAAGGTTGCTGATGCCGTACTCATGATCACCGATAGAAGTGCCCCAAAGAAAATGACCTGAATGATGAATGGCATTTTTTCTAAGATGAACATCGGCAAAATTAATTGAGAATCTTTATCAAGGTATTTGGTGACTAAATCAGGATCAATCATGGTTGCTGAGTAAGCCAAGAACAATGGCACAGCGGCGAAGAAGAAATATGAGATGCCGCCCAATGTGGTTCCCCATACAGCAACACTCTCATTTTTAGATGAGTTTGCGCGCGCAAAGACGTCTTGCTGAGGGATTGAACCCAAACCCATGGTCACCAACGCTGCTATCCAGCCGATCATGTCGACCCACTCTAACCTTGGCAAGAACTCAAACTTACCTGCGGCTGAGGCACTGCTGATCACTTTATCAAAGCCACCCGCCATATCTCCAGCCATCCAAGTGACAATCAGCAAACCAATCACAATCACAATCATTTGCACAAAGGTGGTGATTGCCACAGACCACATACCGCCGAATAAGGTGTACAACAAAACCACGGCTGCACCAATCAACATGCCTTGGGTTTGAGTAATCATGTCATAGGACAAGACATTGAATACCAAGCCGAGTGCAGTGATCTGCGCTGCAACCCAACCCAAATAAGAAATAACAATACAAAGCGACAAAATCATTTCTGTTTGCTTGTTGTATCTGATTCTGAAAAAGTCACCCAATGTCAGCAAGTTCATGCGGTACAGGGGTCTTGCAAAAATCAAACCAAAAATAACTAAACAGATCGATGCCCCCAAGGGATCAGAGATCAATCCTCGAAAACCACCCTCTAAGAATGTGGCAGAAATACCTAGAACAGTTTCAGCACCAAACCAGGTGGCAAAGACCATGGCAAGTACCATGGGTAGCGGTAAGTTACGCCCAGCCGTGATGTAGTCTTTGGCGTTATGGACTTTTCTGGCACTTAAAAGACCAATCGCAATTGACACCAATAAATAAATTGCAACCAACCAAAGCAACATAGTTAACCCTCATATTGAAACTGATTAATTCGCGAATTATAGTGGAGCATTAGTTGGATTTGATAAATAAAAAGCCATGCATTTGCATGGCTTTTCGGGAGAAAAATCAAACTAATCAGGGATTTGTTGATTTCCTTGCAGGCTTACTAACAACCTTTTTAACGGCCTTTCTGGCAACTTTTTTAGCAGCTGGTTTTTTACTCGCAGGTGATGCGGGTTTCTTACCAGCACTTGAGGCCATTTTTTCCAAATCAGCCAAACCTTTTTCAGCAGCTTCCGCTGCTTGCTTTGCCATCCTGCGCCCCTCTTTTAAAACTTTTTGACCAGCTTCAGAGACGTCACGCACGATATCAGTGAACTTATCTGATCCTGCTGGCAAGTTTTTACTTGCTTCTTTCAACCAGTCTTCCATGGCTGAGCGGGCTTTATTGAGGTGTTTTTCCACCTCATCAGCTGCTTCATCTTCCATGGTCTTCAAAAGACCTTTGATCTTCTTTTGGTAAATCTTCATCCGTGCCATAGCATCTTCAGAAAACTGTTCCTGCAAAGCCTTTAACTTGGCCACATCATTGGTAGCAGCCTGTTTGGCATAGGACTTGGCGTGCTCCATGCTGGCCTTAATTTCTGTGACCTGATGCTCCCCAAGCTCCTTGGCCGTCTCTAAGAGTCGATGGGATAGAGAGAAAAGCTCTTTGGCGCGTTCTTGCTGCCACTTCATGAATTCATGCTGTCCTGACATCACGACCTCCTATAGATTGTTGACTTTTCATCCTATACCTAAATGAGGGTTTTGCCAATACTGCCAGCTATTGAGAGATATCCTTGAACAATCGGCTAAGCCTCAGTTTTTCAATCAGCTCTTCCGATTTCTGACCCAATGTTTTTCTAAAGTAAGCCTGTGATTGTTTACGATAGACAAAAACCACGGCCACGGCTGCAATACCGGCAGCCAAAAATAGTAAATAAACCAACTCGCCAAACTGTGGCTTAAGAGCATATCCAATCAAGGCAGGAATTGCAAAAGCAAGCGCCATCAACCCAACGTCTAGTATGACCACCGTTAACTCAAAGAATGTGAAGATCAAAAGAGAAAGCCCAGTCAGTAGGGTCTTTTTATTCATGACACTGATAAACCAGAACCTACCGTGAA
>JBFZCN010000187.1:0-2798 GCA_041307985.1 Burkholderiales bacterium | reverse complement strand
TATTCGCTTATCACCTGCCTTTGGATGTGCACCCTGTGTTGGGTAATAACGCCCAATTGGCCAAAGTGATGAGCTGGAAGCCATTAAAACCGTCTGAGAGGGCTTCTTTGAGTGATTCCTCAGTCATGGATGGTTTGATCTGGGAAGGGCGTCCTGAGGCCTCTCAAAAGACCTTGGGCCAGTTGGCCAGGAGTATTTCTGGTCGTTTGGGGCGCGATCCTTTGGTGATTGGGGACCTGAATAAGCCCATTAAACGGATTGCCTGGTGCACCGGTGGCGCTCAGAGCTATATCAATGAAGCTATTTCAATGAAAGTGGATGCTTACATCAGCGGTGAAGTCTCTGAGCAGACCTTCCATGCGGCGCAAGAATCAGGCGTGGCTTACATTGCTGCCGGCCATCACGCCACTGAGCGTTATGGCATTGGGGCCCTTGGGGAGTTTGTAGCCCAGAAATACAAGCTCAAGCATCATTTTGTGGACATCCCCAATCCAGTGTGAGTTCGGTCTTGAGTCTGGTGTTTGGGGTGGCTGAAGCTTACATCTTTGTAAGTTAATCATTTTTTTGCATTTTTTAGCTGATTTTTGACCTGATGGGCTTTAAATCGATGTAGCGAATTAGCTATAATCTTTAATTGACGTCATCAATATGCCTTTCAAGAGGAAATTCAGTAATGAGCGAACAAAGCATGGACAAGAGCCGTCGTAAGTGGCTTATTGCAACATCAGTTGCAGGTGGAGTTGGTACAGCAGCAGTGGCGCTGCCTTTGGTGAGCACATTTGCTCCATCAGAGAGAGCCAAGGCAGCAGGCGCTCCAGTTGAAATGGACATTGGCGGAATGCAGCCTGGCGAAATGCGCACAGTCGAGTGGCGCGGTAAGCCAGTGTGGGTGGTGCGTCGCACACCAGAAATGTTGGCATCTTTGGCCAAGCTTGAAGGCGATTTGGCAGATCCAAAATCAGAGCGCAATCCAAAAGATTTGACGCCTGAATATGCACAGAATCAACATCGCTCGATCAAGCCAGAGTACTTGGTGGCAGTTGGTATTTGTTCTCACTTGGGTTGTTCACCCATCACCAAATTTGAAACAGGCGCTCAGCCATCATTGCCGGATAACTGGACAGGTGGTTTCTTATGCCCGTGCCACGGTTCAACTTTTGACTTGGCAGGCCGTGTGTTCAAGAACAAACCTGCACCAGATAACTTAGAAGTGCCGCCGCACATGTACGTGAGCGACACAAAGTTGATCATTGGTGAAGACAAGAAAGCGTAAGGGGTAGACCATGGCATTTCATGAAAAAAAAGTTCCAGCGAATGCATCACGCGGAACAAAATTATTGGCTTGGGTAGATTCTCGTTTTCCGTTGACTTCAACAATTGAAGCGCACCTGACCAAATACTACGCACCAAAGAATTTAAACTTTTTTTATGTTTTTGGCGCTTTAGCAATTTTAGTTTTGGCTTTGCAAATCATCACCGGTATTTTCTTGGTGATGCATTACAAGCCAGACGCAGAAAAAGCTTTCCAGTCTGTTGAATACATCATGCGCGAAGTGCCGTGGGGTTGGTTGGTGCGTTACTTGCACTCAACAGGCGCCTCGATGTTCTTCGTGGTGGTTTATTTGCACATGTTCCGCGGCATGATTTACGGTTCATACCGTAAGCCACGTGAATTAGTTTGGGTTTTTGGTTGCGCGATTTTCTTATGCTTGATGGCTGAAGCGTTCATGGGTTATTTGTTGCCATGGGGTCAGATGTCATATTGGGGCGCTCAAGTGATCGTTAACTTGTTTGCTGCTATTCCATTGGTGGGTCCTGATCTTTCATTGTGGATTCGTGGTGACTATGTGGTGGGTGATGCGACATTGAATCGCTTCTTCTCATTCCACGTGATTGCCTTACCGTTGGTGTTGATTGGTTTGGTTTTTGCTCACATCGTTGCTTTGCACGAAGTAGGCTCAAACAACCCAGACGGAGTTGAGATCAAAGAGAATTTGGATGCCAACGGCGTTCCTTTGGATGGCGTTCCATTCCATCCTTATTACACAGTCCATGATGTATTCAGCGTGGGTGTGTTCTTGATGATCTTCGCTTTCATCGTGTTCTTTGCTCCTGAGATGGGCGGCTACTTCTTGGAGTTCAATAACTTCATTCCTGCTGATCCATTGAAGACGCCTCCGCACATTGCACCAGTTTGGTATTTCACACCTTTCTACTCGATGTTGAGGGCTGTGACGGGTGAGTTCTTGATTCCAATGTGGTTGTTTGCTGCTGTCTTATTGGGTCTTGTGATTCGTGGCACAAAAGACAAAAAAGTGCAGGGCATTTGCGCTGGTATTTTGGTCGCTCTTGCAGCTGGCTTCTTCTTCTTTGATGCCAAGTTCTGGGGCGTGATGGTGATGGGTGGTTCAGTGGTGATTTTCTTCTTCTTGCCATGGTTGGACAACTCACCAGTTAAATCAATTCGTTATCGTCCACAAGGCCAAAAATATATTTACGGCTTATTTGTGGTGACGTTTGTTGTGTTGGGTTACTTGGGTATTCAGCCACCATCACCAATCGGTGAGAAGGTGTCTCAGTTGGGCACATTGATTTATTTTGGTTTCTTCTTGGCAATGCCATGGTGGAGCAAGATGGGTCAATTCAAGCCAGTGCCAAGTCGCGTTAATTTTGTTGCGCATTGATCGCGTGCACCCAAAAGGAAAAATGAAAATGAAAAAAATCATCTGGAAAATGTTTGGTGGCTTGGCGGTTGTTTTGTCAATGAATGCTGTTCAAGCTGCTGGCAGTAATTACCC
>JBFZCN010000186.1:0-9855 GCA_041307985.1 Burkholderiales bacterium | reverse complement strand
GACTCATCTGTCGCAAATTGAAAGAGCGTTCAGAGCAACCGGCATTCCTTGTGACAGTCCAAGACAGGGCGGCTTGCTGCGAACCCTCGAAGCTGAAGACATGGTGGCCTTGTTATCAGTTTTAATCACGCCTGGCGATGATTTGGCACTGGCTCAAGTGTTGCGCTCTCCCATCTATGGATTAACTGATAAAGATTTATTGGCTTTGGTGCAGGCCAAGCAATCTCAAGAAATTCACTCCTTGTGGCAATTGATGTCATCTCCTGAGAGCCCGCGCCATCAAATCTATTTAGATATTGGAGCTTGGGCTGAGTTATCTAAAAAACTACCCGTTCATGATTTGCTCGACCATATTTATGCTGATGGGCAAATTCGTTTGCGATACGCACGATCGGCGCCAAGCCTACAGCGAGATCAGGTGCTGTCAAATTTGGATGCATTCCTGTCCTTGGCGCTTAACTTGGATGGCGGACGTTATCCAAGTTTGTCTAGGTTCATCAATGAGCTGAAAAAAATCAAACGTGGTGCAGAAGAGGAAAGTCCAGATGAGGGCGAATCATCAAGTGAAGATGATATTGATGAGGGCTCTGAAACATCTGAAAAGCGCGTCAAAATTTTGACCATTCATGCTGCCAAGGGTCTTGAGTCTCGCTTTGTATTTTTGATGAACACCAACACAAATAAGTCTGGCAAAGACAATGTGGGTGTCTTGATGAGCTGGCTACCCGGTAGCGATGCCCCGGATCACATCTCCCCAACATTTTCTTCAAAACCCAAGGACCCAGCCCGTGAATTTTTGAGAGAGCAAGAAGAGCAAATTTCTCAAATTGAAAATTGGAACCTTCTTTATGTGGCTTTGACAAGAGCAAAAGAGGCTGTGTACATATCAGGATCTGCCAATAAAGGTGATCCAGAGGGTGACGCTGCTATTGCGAAAAATAGTTGGTATGACCGTTTAGCAAGATCGGGGGTTGATCCGATGCCCGATTCGCCAGAGCAATCAATCAATCTACTTGATCAGAATGTAGTGACTGTCAATTCTGATATTAAACAGCCCTCTGAGCCCTTCGAGTCCTTTACTGACTTCAATGTTTCTTGGCGTGGCGAAGCTAATAAAAATATCCGCTTTGATGAGGAATTGGTGAGCGTTGATCAGCAACGCATGATTGATTTGGGCGTAGCTTTTCATGCTGTGATGGAACATGTCATGCGAGCTGGTATCAGTCATTCATCAGAAATGCCAAGCGAAGAAGAAATCATTGCTTGGCTGAATATCAGTCCCGACCTGGCAACTGATGCAAGACGTTGTGCTTTGAATGTCTTGAATTCACCCAAAACCAAAAACTTTTTCTTCAATCCAGCCATTCAGACTGCTTGGGAAGAATTGGATATTGCTGACTCTGATGGAAGATTGCTCAGAATTGACCGCTTGATTGAATTGTCAGATGAATTAATTATTTTGGATTACAAACTATCCATTCCGGACTCTGGCAGTGAGCTTTTTTCGCAATACGATTCTCAAATGAGCACTTATCGAGAGTGCGTTGCTCATTTGAGAGCAGATAAGCCAATAAAAAGTTATTTATTGGGTGCAAACGGGGATGTTTTACAGATGGGCCCTACTAAATGAATAAGTTAAATGGACAATCAATGGATTGGTATTTATCAGGAAAGACAGAAAAATCCTTGATTAAACAAGTTAGTAGGTGGACGAGCCTGACCCTCGGCACTGGCAGTACTTGGCTTTGGCTGCTTCGTTCCCGACCTGACCAGGTTACCAAGCCACCATGCGAGGAGGCCCGTCCTCTGACATTCTACTGCCTTCTACTTGTAGAATGACAATATGACTGCATTAGCTTTAGCCCGAAAGTGGCGCCCAAGAGATTTTTCAACCTTAGTTGGCCAGGAACATGTGGTCAAAGCTTTGACTCACGCGCTTGATCAGCAGCGTTTGCATCACGCCTGGTTATTTACCGGCACCAGAGGGGTTGGTAAAACAACGATTTCTCGTATTTTGGCCAAGGCTCTGAATTGCACGGGTGAAGATGGTCAAGGTCAAATGACTTCTCAGCCTTGTGGGAAGTGCCCGGCTTGCACAGAGATTGATGCTGGACGCTATGTGGATTACATAGAGATGGACGCGGCGAGTAATCGTGGAGTGGATGATATGGCTCAATTGCTTGAGAAGGCCATGTATGCCCCAAGCAGCGCGCGGTTCAAGGTCTACATGATTGACGAAGTCCATATGCTAACTGGCCATGCATTTAATGCAATGCTGAAAACTCTAGAAGAGCCACCACCTCATATTAAATTTATCTTGGCAACAACTGATCCACAAAAGATTCCTGTGACAGTTTTATCCCGTTGCTTGCAATTCAATTTAAAACAAATGCCGGTACCTTCAATTGTTGAGCATTTACAAAAAATCCTAGAGTCAGAGCAGGTAAAGTCAGATATTGGCGCATTGCGCATTTTGGCAAAAGCAGCTCAAGGTTCTATGCGCGATGCTTTATCTCTGGCCGATCAGGCAATTGCTTATGCTGCCGGTCCGGTGAGTGAATCTGCTGTGCGTGCCATGTTAGGCACACTGGATGAAACATATTTAATTCAGATTTTGGATGCCTTGAGAACCGGTGATGGCGCATCACTGATTGCTATTGCCGATGAAATGGCTGCTAGAAGCCTATCTTTTTCTTTAGCACTCCAAGACCTTGCCTCTTTATTGCAAAAGATTGCTGTGGGTCAAACGGTGCCATCAGCAGTGTTGGATGATTGGCCTGAGGCATCAGAAGTTAGACGTTTAGCCACTCAGTTTAGTAAAGAGGATATTCAGTTGTATTACCAAATTGCCATTACCAGTCGCCCAGATTTATCTTTGGCACCCGATGAGCAAACTGGTTTCACAATGGCACTTCTTCGTATGTTGGCTTTTAAGCCTGGCGACGGTTCTGGCTCAGCTAAATCTAGCCAATCAAACCAAACGCCAAGAGCGGGTGGAACTTCAATCAGCTCTGCTGCTAAGGCAGCTGCAGCTCCAAAAGTAGCCATAACATCTGCAGCTGCAACAACAGTGACTCAAATGCCAGTAGCGCCGCTTACATCAGTGACTCCCCCAGACTCTTCATCTGAATCAGCGGGCACTTCAAAATCATCAGATGCCACTTATGATTCTGAGGATCCTGATTGGCAGTCATGGATGAAGGCGCTACCAGTTAGGGGACTATTGCAACAGTTAGCATTTCAAACCGAACTGCAAAGTTGGAAAGAGCAAGGTAATTCTGCAAGAGCCAGTGTGATCGTAGGAATGCCTCAACTTGCAACTAAAGAAAATGTTTTACGTTTGCAAGAAGCTTTATCTAAGCACCTTGGTAAATCTGTCACGATTTTGATTGAAGCAGGCAAAGCCAATCATTCCATCGCAGCAGTAGAGGCAAAGATCAAGCAAGAAAAACAAGAAGGGGCAGAAGAGTCAATCGCTAACGATGATTTTGTCAAAACGATTCAAGCTGAATTCGGTGCCACGGTTGTTCCCGGTAGCATTCGCCCCATTCAATAATTACCCATAAAACCAAACATTCATTCGGAGAAATAAAGCATGATGAAAGGTAATATTGCTGGCTTGATGAAGCAAGCTCAGCAGATGCAAGAAAACATGAAGCGTGCTCAAGCAGAGCTTGAAGCTTTAGAGGTCATCGGTCAGGCCGCAGGTGGTTCTGTCAAAGTAACCATGACAGGTAAGCATGCTGTAAAGCGAGTTGAGATTGCTGACAGTGCCATGGATGACAAAGAAATGCTTGAAGACTTATTGGTGACTGCTTATGCAGATGCCCATCGTCAAATCGAGGAGATATCCAGTCAAAAGATGTCTGGTGCGACGGCTGGTATGCCAATGCCACCAGGCTTTAAGCTGCCATTTTGAGATTGCTAGCGAATAGTCAAAATGTCAGAAAATAGATCGCCTGATCAAGCTCAAGATGCTCTACAGCGAATGGTGCAAGCTTTGAGAGCGTTGCCAGGCGTTGGCCCAAAATCTGCGCAACGAATGGCTTTTCATCTTTTGCAGCATGATCGCAATGGTGCTGCGGTTTTAGGGCAAAGTTTGCTTGATGCGGTCAATCATATTCAGCATTGTTCATCGTGTAACACTTTTTCAGAGCTAAATATTTGTAGCACCTGCTCTGATGAGCGACGTGATCCAAGTATTTTGTGTGTGGTTGAAACTCCTGCTGATCAATTGATGGTTGAGCAAACCCTGACTTACAAAGGTTTGTATTTTGTTTTGATGGGAAGACTTTCTCCATTAGACGGCTTAGGCCCAAATGAAATTCATTTGGATCGCTTGATTGAGCGCGTTGAGAAAAGCCCCGTGCCCATCAAAGAAGTGGTGTTGGCAACTAATTTCACCAGTGAAGGTGAGGCAACTGCCCACTACATCGGTGAAATCATGAAGGTGCGCGATATCAAGGTATCAAGAATTGCCAGAGGTGTTCCCGTTGGTGGTGAGCTCGAGTACGTTGATGCCAGCACCTTAGCAAGAGCGATGATGGATCGTCGTTCCGTCAGTTAACTTTTTAGGATTTCATGCACATTCTGATCGCAAATGATGATGGTTATCTGGCTCCAGGTTTATTGGCCTTGGTGAATGCACTTCGCCCCTTAGGCAAGGTCACCGTGATTGCCCCTGAGCAAAATCACAGCGGCGCATCTAACTCGCTGACGTTGTCTCGACCATTAACAGTCAATCGCATGGCGGGTGGTGATAGAGATAATTTTTTATACGTGAACGGCACGCCAACTGATTGCGTTCATATCGCTTTGACTGGTTTATTGGATTCAAAGCCTGATTTGGTTGTCTCAGGCATCAATCAAGGTGAAAACATGGGCGAAGACGTTCTTTACTCAGGAACCGTGGCTGCCGCCATTGAGGGGGTGATGTTTGGAATTCCAGCGATTGCTTTTTCTCAAGTAGCCAAAGGTTGGGCGAGGCTTGATGATGCTGCGCAAATAGCTAGAGACATTGTGATGCAACAGATCAGCGCTCCGGTTGATGGTGTTTTGGCTGCCGGTGAAAAGCCTACCTTGCTGAATGTGAATATCCCCAACCTCCCTTATGAAGCCCTTAAGTCGTGGAGAGTGACGAGATTGGGTAACAGACATCATTCACAAAATGTCATTGTGCAAAATAATCCGCGTGGCGAACCTATTTACTGGATCGGTCCTCCAGGGGACGCAAGAGATGCAACAGAGGGAACAGATTTTCATGCGATCAATCAAGGGCAGGTGTCTATCACTCCTTTGCATTTGGATTTATCCCATTTGCAAACACGTGAAAAAATGATCCAGTCTCAGTGGCAAAAAAATTAATTAAATAGGTTGTTTGTGGTTAAAAAAGATCCGATGTTCGATAAGGCGCGCCTTCAATTAGCAGAAAAAGTTGCTGCTAGTGGTGTGCGTAATCGTCAGGTATTAGAAGCAATTGCCACTGTGCCACGTCATGCATTCATTGACCATGCTCTTGACGCAAGAGCCTATGAAGATTCAGCGTTACCTATTGGCCATCAACAAACAATCTCAAAGCCATCAGTGGTGGCGCGGATGATTGAACTATTAATGCGCCCCAAAAAAGACCTTGGTAAGGTCCTGGAAATTGGCACTGGCTGTGGCTACCAGGCAGCCATTTTGAGTTTGCTGGCCCAAGAGGTTTATTCAATTGAACGAATCAAGCCCTTGCACGAGCAAGCCAGAGCGAAGTTAAGGCCATTCAGAATTCCTAATTTACGGCTTGTTTATGGCGACGGTATCCGAGGCTTGCCACAAGCGGCTCCTTTTGATGGAATCATCCTGGCAGCGGCTGGTTTGGGCATCCCGGACCCTTTATTGGACCAATTAGCCATTGGTGGTCGTTTGGTGGCTCCAGTGGCCAAAAACGAAGAAGAGCAGCAGTTGGTCGTGGTCGAAAGAGTCAGTTCACAGCGTTATCAAAGAACTGTTCTTGAAGAAGTATTTTTTGTGCCTTTACAATCAGGTATTGTGTAATTTAATCGCTGTTTAATTGTATTTTTGACTGCTGTGAGCTTATGAATTTCCCTCGTTTATTGATTGTTACTTTGACCCTATCAACTGTTGTGCTTCAGTCAGGTTGCGCGACGCGCTCCGGGCCTGCGCCTGTGGTTGATCGTTCGGGTGGCAAAGGCGCCAGCCTTGAGCCAGTTCAAGCAGGTTTCTATCGCATTAAACGTGGCGATACTTTATTGAGAATTGCCTTGGATCATGGTCAATCTCATCGCGATATTGCAGAGTGGAACAACATCGCTGACATGAATCAAATTGAAGTTGATCAAGTGATTCGTGTGGTGCCCCCAAAATCAAGCAGAGCATCGACTTCCAGGATTGAAGTCAAGCAAGAAAAACCTAGCGCAAGTAAAGATGTTGCCAAGCCATCTGAAAAAATGAAAGAAGAGAAACTTGCGAAGAATGAAGCTAGGACAGAAAAGTCAAACATTGAACCAGCAACTGATGCAGGAATCAAACTTTCTTGGCCTTCAAAGGGTAACGTGATTGATCGTTTTGACGAAGGCAAAAACAAAGGCATTGATATTGCAGGCAACGCAGGCGACCCAATTCAAGCGGCTGCAGATGGCAAAGTCGTTTATGCCGGTAATAGCTTGAGAGGCTACGGTAATTTACTGATTGTTAAGCATGACAACACTTACTTAACTGCTTATGCTCACAATCAAACCCTTCTTGTAAAAGAGGGTGAAACTGTCAAGAAAGCTCAAAAAATTGCTGAGATGGGTAACACCGACGCTGATCGGGTGAAATTACATTTTGAAGTTCGTAAGCACGGCAAACCTGTTGATCCAATGTCTTATCTGCCTTGAGTATGACCAAATCATTAGACTCAGATAACGGCTCATTCAATGACTTTTCTGAGTTAGCTGATTTAAATAGTCAAGAGCTGGATGCAGATGAATTAAAAGAAGTTTTAGCTGCTGAATTATCTGCGGATCTGGTGCAGCGCTATTTGCAGCAAATCTCAAGCAAGCCTTTGTTTACTCCCGAAGAAGAACTCAAGATGGCCACCCGGGCCAAGGCTGGTGATTTTTCAGCCAGACAAGCCATGATTGAGCATAACTTGCGTTTGGTGGTGAGCATTGCCAAAACCTATATGCATCGCGGTTTACCTTTGCCTGACCTCATTGAGGAGGGCAACTTAGGATTGATGCATGCCCTTGATAAGTTTGAACCACAAAGAGGCTTTAGATTTTCAACTTATGCGACTTGGTGGATCAGACAAAGTGTCGAAAAGGCTTTGATGAACCAAGTTAGGACTGTTCGTTTGCCTGTCCACGTGATTCGAGAAATCAATCAAGTATTAAGAGCCACACGTTTTTTAGAGCAAGCATTAGGTGCCCAAGGCAGGGCACCAGACCTTGAAGATATCGCCAGCTTGACGGGCAAATCAGTCGAGGATGTTGCGGATGCTTTGGCCTTGGCTGAACACACCACATCCTTGGATGCCCCTCGAGATTTAGATCCGGGGTCGAGTCTGCTTGATTTTATTTCTGATGACCGCAGTGCTGCTCCCGATCAAGAAGTTGAAAAATCTCAACTTGAAGAGATGTTGAGGAACTGGCTTAAAAATTTAAAGGAAGACCAACGCATGGTGATCATCAGGCGTTATGGTCTTGATAATCAGGAGCCAGCTACCTTGGAAGGCCTTGCGAAAGAATTGAGTTTATCCAAAGAGCGTGTTCGTCAAATCCAGCAAGAGTCTTTGATTAAACTTAAGAAACATTTATCGAGTCATGGCCTGGACAAGGGGTCAGTTCTCAATGATTGATCCTTGTATCTCGTGTGGTTCTAACAAATAAAGAGAAAGATATTTTTCATGGCAGGCGTATTAGTTTTTGACATAGAAACCATTCCCGATGCAGCTGGCATCAGGCGCTTAGAAAACATCCCTGACTCTGTTACTGATGAAGAGGTGGTCAATCAGGCGTTGGCTCTTCGAAAAGAAAAGACCGGCAGTGAATTCATGCCTTTGCATTTACACAAGGTGGTCGCAATTTCTTGTGTGATTCGGCGAACCACGAAAGAAGGCGCCCCTCAATTCAAAGTGGGTAGCCTTGGCGATGCAGGAAGTTCTGAAAAAGAAATCATCCAGGCATTCTTTGATTTGATTGAAAAATACACACCTCAACTGGTTTCTTGGAATGGTAGCGGCTTTGACTTACCTGTATTGCATTACCGTGCCCTATTGAATGGCGTGGTTTCCTCTAGGTATTGGGAGATGGGTGAGAGCGGTGACAGTGACAGTAGAGACTTTAAGTGGAATAACTACATCAGTCGCTATCACATGCGTCACATTGATTTGATGGATTTGCTGGCCAAGTTCTCTGGGCGTGCCAATGCGCCCCGGGATGCATTGGCCAAGTTGTGTGGTTTTCCTGGAAAGATGGGCATGGATGGCGGCCAAGTGTGGCAGGGCTATTTAGACGGGAAGATCAAAGAGATCCGAGATTACTGTGAAACCGATGTTGTGAATACTTATCTGGTTTATTGTCGTTTTCAAAGAATGCGCGGCGGAGTGTCCCCTGAGGAGTATGAAGAAGAAATTCAGTTTGTTAAAAATGAGTTGCTCAAAGAATCTAAAACTCCCAATGGTGCTTTTTGGCAAGAGTACTTGAGTAACTTTTCTAAAGATTCAAAAGATAGCCTGTGACCCGAGTCATTGTTGAATCTCTGAACCTTGAAGCGCAAGGCGTTGCTAGACCATTGGATGAAAATGGTAATCCTGGCAAAGTCGTTTTTATTGACGGCGCCTTACCCAGGGAAGATGTTGAATTTCAATCTTATAAAGTCAAAAGTAAATTCGAGCTAGCCAAGCTCACCCATATTTACAAAACATCATCGAGTCGCGTTACCCCCAAATGCCCATCTTTCAATGAATGCGGCGGTTGTTCCATGCAGCATTTGGACGCCAGAGCACAATTGGCAATGAAGCAGAGGGTTTTGGAAGATAACCTGAAGTACCTTGGTCGTGTGCGCCCAGAAGTGATGTTGCGCCCCATATCAGGCCCCACTTGGGAATATCGCTATCGCGGTCGCTTATCCATCTTCAAGATTCCTAAGGGTCGCGTGCTGGTTGGCTTTCATCAGAAAAAAGGCAGCCGAATCACTGACATGTTGTCTTGTGACATTTTGCCGGCCCATGTCTCTGATTTATTGCCTCGTTGGAGAGAGTTAATTGCTCAGCTATCAATTCCTGGTGAGCTCGCTCAACTGGAGTTTGCGATTGGGGAGGGTAAAACTTCTGGTTCGTTAACCACAGCTTTTGTTTTAAGACACTTAGAACCATTGAGTTCTGATGATCAGCAAAAGCTGATTGATTTTGCGCAAACACATAACATTGATATGTGGCTCCAACCCGCCGGTCTCGACAGCGCTTATCCACTGCATCCTGCAGCCAGTCATCTTTACTACCGTCTACCAGAGTTTGATATTGAAGTGCCATTCAAACCAACTGACTTTACACAGGTCAATCATCAAGTGAACAGGGTATTGGTCAGTAAAGCGATTCAACTGCTGGCTCCGCAGCCATCTGATCGTGTGTTGGATTTATTTTGCGGGATTGGCAACTTCACTTTGCCTCTGGCAAGAAGAGCGGCTGAAGTTTTTGGTATTGAAGGCAGTGAAGAACTAACAATAAGGGCCAAAGAAAACGCCATCCTCAATCATTTGGGTGAGCGAGTTAACTTTGCAAGTAATAATTTATTTGAAGTGACTCCGAGCATTATTCAATCCTGGGGCAAGGCTGATAAATGGTTGATTGATCCACCCAGAGATGGTGCA
>JBFZCN010000185.1:0-5411 GCA_041307985.1 Burkholderiales bacterium | reverse complement strand
CGAACCTCGCCCCAGCATTAACAGTTGAAAATGCTAAAGAAACTGCAAAAACAGTTAAATTAAGTGTCATCAAGGCTGATGAAGGATCATTTCGCTATCAGTTGAATCAAGACGCCATGGCCACAGAAAAACTTTCTGAAGGCATTCGTTTGTTCTGTACTGATATTGAAAAATTAGAAAAGGTGCTCGACAGCTAAAACCTTGGCTTTTGGATTTTTAGGCTTTTAAGCTTTCAACATTCTTTGGCGGCGAGCCTCATACAAAGCAACCCCACTGGCAACTGAAACATTCAAACTTTCTACGCCACCCATCATCGGAATTTTGACAAGTTCATCACAAGTCTCTCTGGTCAGCCTTCTCATGCCCTCACCTTCAGCACCCATGACCAAGGCCACTGGGCCTGTGAAATCCATGTCATAAAGTGTTTTTTCAGTCTGATCATCGGTTCCGATCAGCCAAACACCCGCTTCTTGAAGCTCGCGCATGGTTCTGGCTAAATTAGTGACAGCGATCAAAGGCATGGTTTCAGCAGCACCGCTGGCAACCTTACTCACTGTGGCATTCAAATGTGCCGAACGATCTTTAGGCACGATCACAGCATCAACGCCGGCGCCATCAGCCACTCGAAGACATGCCCCAAGATTATGAGGATCGGTCACGCCATCCAAAATCAATAAAAGTGCAGGACCACTCAGAGCGTCTAACAACTCATCCAAGGTTTGAACTTTAGAAATGGTGTCAGCAAAAGCCACCACCCCTTGATGACGATCATTACCAGCCAAAGTTCTTAAGCGTTCAGTATCCGCTTGGTGCAAACGTCTACCTAAAATCGGTTCGGCCGATTTGATGAAGTCTTGCATCCTGCGATCACGCCTTGCAGGATCAACATAAACAGTTCTCAATGACTCAGGATCTTGACGCAATCTTGCAATCACGGCATGAAAACCTAAAATCATTTGCTTACCATCACCACCTTGCTGTCTTGGCGATTGATCTTTTTTTGAATCGGAACGCTGTTCTCTATCTGACATTAACGACGACCTTTACGCACACTTAACTCATGCCCTTTTGATTTGGCATTACTGGCTTTTTTTGGTTTTTTACCAGCCTTGGCTGCAGTGGTTTTCTTTTTGGCTACACCCGCAGACTTAATTGGGGGCGCTGATAAACCACCAGAAGCATCTCCCGCAGTTCCGCGAGGGCCTCTTACACTTGCTTGGCTTGCACTTGAGTTTGGATTAGCTCTTGAACTAGAGCGAGCTCTGGATGATGACTTCTTTGCCCCGGGATGTCGGCTGGATTTACTGCCTCGACCTTGATCAACTTGCGAGAAACGATCACTGGCTCCAACGCCAGCAACGCCATTTCGATCGCTGTTTGGCTTGACCAAACTGAACTCGATTCTTCTGGCATCCAAGTCAACCCGACTAACCAAAACATGAACCCGATCAGTCAATCTATAACGAATACCCGTGCGTTCGCCACGCAACTCTTGTCTGGCTTCATCATATTGATAGTAGTCACCACCAAGTTCACTGATATGAATCATGCCTTCAACAAAGAGGCTTTCTAACTGAACAAATAAACCAAAAGTTGCAACGCCCGTGATCGTGCCAGCATATTCTTGACCAAGATGGTCACGCATGTAGTAACACTTCAGCCAGGCCTCAACATCTCTTGAAGCCTCATCCGCTCGACGCTCATTTGAAGAGCAATGAACTCCTAATTGAGCCCAAGCAGCTATGGCAGTCGATGCCTCTTGCTTGACCTTAGAACCTCGGGCTGTTTTAGCAGCAGGTTTTAATTTACCTTCTGCATGAGACTTCTTGGCATTGGCAGCATTCACACGACCTGGGCCGCTCTTAGGCATGGCCAAGTTCAAAACTACGTCCGATGGAATGTTTGGTGAATATGTCTTCTTCGCCAAAATGGCTTTGATCGCGCGATGAACCAATAGGTCCGGATAACGGCGAATTGGGCTGGTAAAGTGAGCATAAGCTGGGTAGGCCAAACCAAAGTGCCCATAGTTATCAGGTTGATACACCGCTTGTTGCATAGATCTCAATACCACTGACTGAAGCATGCTCGCATCAGGTCTAGGTTTGATCTCTTCAATCAACTTAGCAAAGTCTTTAGGTCTTGGCTTATCTGAACCACCTAAATTTAAACCAGCCGTTCTTAATACTTGCTTGAGCGTTAATAACTTTTCAACCGACGGTTCAGCGTGGACTCGGAACAAAGAGGCATGGCCATTTTTATCTAAAAAATCAGCGGCGCAAACGTTGGCCGCCAACATGCATTCTTCAATGACACGATGCGCCTCATTGCGAACCCTTGGCTCAATGCGCTCAATCTTGCCCAAGGCATTGCTGATAATTTGCGTTTCAGTTGTTTCGAAATCAATTGCGCCACGCTTATCACGAGCAGAACGTAAAATTTTATAAAGGCTGTATAAACGATCAAGGTTCTTTTTGAGGTGTTTGAATCGCGCTGCCTCTGGCCCATTTGAATTACTTAAAATTTCCCATACGGTGTTGTAAGTGAAACGCTGTGCTGAGTGCATCACGGCTGGGTAGAACTGGTAAGCCTGCACCTCACCGTGCACATCAATAACAGCATCACAGACCATGCACAAACGATCGACCTCTGGCTTTAGTGAGCACAGACCATTGGATATTTTTTCCGGCAGCATCGGTATGACCCTGCGCGGGAAGTAAACAGAAGTGGCGCGACTGATAGCATCGGTGTCTAAAGGATGGCCGGGCTTAACATAGTGTGAAACGTCCGCGATTGCGACAATCAGGCGCCATGCTTTGTCTTTGCCCCAAGCAACAGGTTCACAGTAAACAGCGTCATCAAAGTCACGGGCATCTTCACCGTCAATCGTCACCAGAGGAATATCACGTAAATCAATACGGCCTTCTAGATCTTCATCTCTTATTACATCAGGCAATGCCTCTGCTTCTTTGGCAGCCGCAGGAGAAAACAAATGAGGCACACCGTACTTGCGCACGGCAATTTCGATTTCCATACCAGGATCGTCAATTTCCCCAAGGACCTCAACCACCCGACCAACTGCTTGACGATAGCTATCTGGGTAGTCAATGATTTCAACTGAAACTACTTGGCCTAATTTTGCGTTACTCTGCCCTTTGGGTGGAATCAGGATATCGTGACCAATTCTTTTGTCTTCAGGAGCGCATATCAAAACGCCGTTTTCATTCAATAAACGACCAATCACAAATTGATTGGCATGCATGATCACTTCACTGATTTGACCCTCAGGGCGACCACGTCGATCTACCCCAGAAACTCTCACGATCACTTTGTCGTGATGCATGACACGCGACATTTCGCGCTCATTTAAAAAGATATCTTCACCGCCATCATCAGGAATAACAAATCCAAATCCATCTCGGTGGCCCTGCACAGTGCCTTGCTTTTCTGGGAGATTTTTTGCTTTTGACTCGGATAGAGCCAATGTCCCTTTAGTACTTTTTTTAGTCATACCCCATTGTCTTATAAGAATGTGTCAATTCATAATAATTTATCAAAACTACCGTAGAAATTCTTTTATCAGGAAAGAAAAACGGCGCCTAAAGCGCCGTTCTATCTATATACCAATCTATCATCAAGCCTCAAATGGGTGTTGAAGCAAGATGGTTTCATTGCGGTCTGGCCCTGTTGAAACCATGGCAATAGGAACACAGGCCACTTCTTCAACTCGCTTCAGATAAGTTTGAGCTGCTTTTGGTAGCTCATCCCACTTCTGAATCCCCACTGTGGTTTCAGACCAGCCCGGGAAAGTCTCATATATTGGTACACATCTGGCAACGGCATCAGAACCACGTGGTAAAACGTCCAAAGTTTTACCGTCTAGTTTGTAGCCAACGCACAAACGTAGCTCTTTAAGACCATCTAAAACGTCTAGTTTGGTCATGCAAAGACCACTCACGCCACTGATCTGGATAGAACGCTTCAATGCGGCTGCATCTAACCAGCCAGTTCTACGAGGACGGCCAGTCACAGAGCCAAACTCTTTACCAACTTCAGCTAAACGCAAACCAATCGGGTCTTGAGCCTTTGGATTGGCGTGATCATATAGCTCGCTTGGGAAAGGTCCTGAACCTACGCGGGTGCAATAAGCTTTGGTGATGCCAAGCACATAATGCAAGCTACCTGGGCCAACGCCAGAGCCGGCCGCTGCGTTACCAGCCACACAGTTGGAAGATGTCACAAATGGGTAAGTACCGTGATCGATGTCCAGCAATGCGCCTTGCGCTCCTTCAAATAGCAAGTTTTTACCGGCTTTTTGAACCGCGTCCAAGTCGCTTGAAACATCAGCCACCAATGGGCGCAGCTGCTCAGCGTAACTCAACATACCATCTCGCACTTCAGCAAAGTCTAAAGCTGGCGCTTTGAAATACTGAGTCAATACAAAATTGTGATACTCAAGGTTTTCTTTTAGTTTCTCAGCAAAAGATTCAGGAAAGAATAGGTCTTGAACTCTCAGGGCACGGCGCGCTACTTTATCTTCGTAAGCTGGACCAATGCCACGGCCCGTTGTGCCAATCTTTGCATCACCGCGCTTAGCTTCACGGGCATGATCAATGGCCACGTGATACGGCAAAATCAAGGTAGTTGCTTCAGAAATCTTCAAGCGTGAACGCACATCCACACCAGCAGCTTCAAGCTCACCAATTTCTTTGAACAGAGCTTCTGGAGACAAAACCACGCCGTTACCGATGTAGCAAGTCACGCCCGGACGCATGATTCCAGATGGGATTAAACGCAAAATGGTTTTTTGACCGTTGATGATCAGCGTATGACCGGCATTGTGACCACCTTGGAAGCGAACCACGCCTTCAGCATGATCCGTTAACCAGTCAACAATCTTACCTTTACCCTCATCACCCCACTGGGTGCCGATTACAACAACGTTACGACCGGATTTACCGCTAGATTTCAGTGCAGACATAGGAGCCAAGAAAAAATTAATTAAAAATTGTGCAAACGAGCATTTTACGCTCTTGTCTTAATGACCCATGCACCTTTTTGATTCACTAACTCTCGATCGCAATGAAACTCATCACCATCTTGCTCATGACCAGGCAGTAACTGAATCACGACCTGACCCTGTGAGCGCAATTGAGCGATCTCCTGACTCAACTTTGGATCATTGGCCCAAGGAGCTAAAATCGCAGTTTTCCTAGAGTCTTTCTTAGAAATACGAGCTAAAGTCATGATATCTAATGAAAAACCTGTGGCTGGACGTGAGCGGCCAAAAGCCTTACCCACCATGTCATAACGACCGCCACGGGCAATAGCGACAGGTAAACCTTCAACATAAGCGGCAAACATCACCCCGCTGTGATACTGGTAACCCCGCAAATCTGCAAGGTCCAAGTTCA
>JBFZCN010000184.1:0-3955 GCA_041307985.1 Burkholderiales bacterium | reverse complement strand
GATTGGAAATGCTACTGCGCTCAATTCATCTCTCAGTGATGTATCAATTGTTCTTAACTGCCAACCCTACACGCTTAATACCGTTCTCTTTTAAGCGCGCCATTACATCCATCACAATCTCATATTTTAATGGATTTATCAGCGGCAATCACCATGGGTTGATCGGGGGTTAATTCAGCGCGCTCACGAGCAAACGCACCAAGCTCAGCTCTTGTCACTGTTCTATCTGCTTTACCTTCACTCTTAATCAAGATAACTTCTTCAGCAGAAATATTGATTAATACAGGTGGCATTGGTTGTACTTGTGCACCACCCACAGTTGGCAAACTGACAATGCCAGGATTAACCATCGGGGTTGTGACCATGAAGATCACCAGCAACACCAACATCACATCAATGTATGGAACCACATTGATGTCAGCCATTGCGCGCCGACGTCCGCCAGATTTTCTAGAGATACTAGGCATGAAAGAGCAATCTCCGTTTATCGAACTTGCTGTTGACGCTGCAAAATATTTGAAAACTCTTCAATGAAAGTTTCAAAACGAATCGATAAGCGATCAATGTCGGCAGCGTTGCGGTTATAGGCCACCACCGCAGGAATCGCAGCAAACAAACCAATCGCAGTAGCGACCAGTGCTTCAGCAATGCCAGGGGCAACGCTGGCCAAAGTGGCTTGCTGCACATTGGCCAAACCTCGGAATGAGTTCATGATCCCCCAGACTGTTCCAAACAAACCAATGTAGGGTGATACAGAACCAACCGAAGCCAAGAACGGTAAGTTCGCTTCCAAGGTATCCATCTCACGTTGGTAAGCAGCTTTCATGGCGCGTCTTGCCCCATCAATCTCTTTGCCTTTTAAAAACTCTTGCATACCGCTTTCAAAAATGCGCTCAAGACAGGCTGACTGGTCCTTATTGCGCATAGCACCTTGCAGCAAAGTATTCAAATCACCACCCGACCAAAAGTCTCTTTCGAAACGTTCAGTGTCTTGACGAACCGCCTTAAGAGCGAAACCTTTTCTAAAAATAATTGTCCATGAGGCCACTGAAAGACCGACCAATAACAACATGACCAGTTGCACCAAAATGCTGGCGTTCAGAACCAAAGACAGAATTGATAAATCTTGAGTGGCTTGCATAAGCGTTAATTTCCCTAGGGTTAGCGTGGGGGTGAGTGATCGTGATCCGTTTAATTACTTGCGATGAATGGCCAAAGGTCCTGATGCCTGACACGCTGGCATCATTTCAATGACGTTGATGTTCACATGAGCTGGCAAAGTGGAAGCCCAATAAACTGACTCGGCAATATCTGTAGCTGTCAAAGCCTGTAAGCCGTCATAGACTTTTGATGCTTTTTCGTCATCACCCTTGAAGCGCACGTTTGAAAACTCTGTGCCTGAACATAATCCTGGTGATACATCGGTCACTCGTACAGGTGTGCCTAATAAATCAGATTTGAGGTTCAAGCTGAATTGGCGCACAAACGCTTTTGTGCCACCGTAAACATTGCCGCCTGGATATGGGTAGCGGCCAGCAATAGAGCCCAAATTAAACACATGGCCAGCACCGCGCTCAACCATGCCTGGCAAAAATGCACGAGTCATGTACATCAAACCCTTGATGTTGGTGTCAACCATGCGCTCCCAATCATCTAAATCAACTCGGTGGGCCGGCTCTAAACCGAGGGCCAAACCAGCGTTATTGACTAAAACATTCACGCCAGAGAATTCCTTGGGTAATTTTGCTGGCAAGGCAAAAACCATGTCTTTATTGGTCACATCCAAAATTTCAGTATGCAAACGGGCTTGCTGATCGGCCGGTAAAGACTTTTTTAAGGCCTCTAGGCGGTCTGCGCGACGCCCTGCTGCGACCACCTTGTGGCCTTCAGCCAAATAACGCTTGGCGATCGCTTGGCCAAAGCCTGCGGTGGCGCCTGTCACTAATACTGTCAACTTAGTCATTTTTGGTCTCCTTGCTGGTTTTTTTGTATCATTTAGGTCTGCAGAGTTTAGCGTATGCTAGCGACAAATTACTTGATCCTCATAGAAAGCCCTCATCATGTTCCAACGCAGTCAAACATTGGCCAAAACTGATCCCGCATTGTGGGATGCCATCCAAGCTGAAAACAAGCGTCAAGAAGACCATATTGAATTGATTGCCTCAGAAAATTACACCTCTCCAGCTGTTTTAGAGGCTCAAGGCTCTCAATTAACCAATAAGTATGCTGAAGGCTACCCTGGCAAGCGTTATTACGGTGGCTGTGAGTACGTCGACGTTGCTGAACAATTGGCGATTGATCGTTTGAAACAGATTTATGGCGCTGAAGCAGCCAATGTTCAGCCTCACTGTGGCGCATCTGCCAACGAAGCGGTGTTTTTGGCGTTTTTGAAGCCAGGTGACACGATTTTAGGTATGAGCTTGGCTGAGGGTGGTCACTTGACTCACGGCATGGCCCTTAATATGAGCGGTAAGTGGTTCAATGCGATTTCTTATGGCTTGAACGCTCGTGAAGAAATCGATTACGACACAATGGAGGGTTTGGCACGTGAGCACAAACCAAAATTGATCATTGCTGGTGCATCTGCTTACTCATTGCACATCGACTTTGAGCGTTTTGCCAAAGTGGCTAAAGAAGTGGGTGCGATTTTCTTGGTTGATATGGCTCACTACTCTGGACTAATCGCTGCGGGCGTTTATCCAAACCCAGTACCTCATGCAGACATCGTGACATCTACAACTCACAAGAGTTTGCGCGGCCCTCGTGGCGGCATCATTTTGATGAAAGCCGAACACGAAAAAGCCATTAACTCAGCTATCTTCCCTGGTTTGCAAGGTGGTCCTTTGATGCACGTGATTGCTGCCAAAGCCGTTGCTTTCAAAGAAGCTTTAGAGCCAAGCTTCAAAGACTACCAAAAGCAAGTGTTACTCAATGCAGATGCGATGGCTCAAACATTGATCAAGCGTGGCTTGCGCATTGTTTCATCAAGAACTCAATCACACGTGATGTTGGTTGATCTTCGCGCCAAGAAAATCACTGGCAAAGAAGCTGAGCGCGTTTTAGGTGAAGCACACATCACATGCAATAAAAATGCGATCCCTAAGGATCCTGAGAAGCCATTTGTTACTAGCGGCATTCGTTTGGGCTCACCAGCGATGACAACCCGTGGTTTTAAAGAAGCTGAAGCCATTCAAGTGGCTAACTGGATTGCGGATGTTTTAGATAATCCTAACGATGCTGCCAATATTGCCAAAGTTCGTGAGCAGGTATCTGCCCTGACTAAACGCTTCCCTGTTTACAGCAACTGATCCAGGGTATAGAAGAAGCTCATGCATTGTCCTTTTTGCAAACACCCTGATACGCAAGTTCTAGACACTCGTGTATCGGAAGAAGGCGATGTCATTAAACGTCGTCGTCGTTGTGAAAAGTGCGATAAGCGTTTTACAACATATGAGAGAGCGGAGTTAGCGCTTCCGGCCATTGTTAAAAAGAATGCCAGTCGTGTTGAATACAATCGCAGCAAGATTGTTGACTCGATGGGCATTGCATTGCGCAAGCGCCCTGTTTCAGCAGAAGCCGTTGAAGAAGCCATCAGAAATATCGAGGAGCGCTTGCTGGCCACCGGCGAAAAAGAAATTGCCAGCGATCGCGTTGGCGAGCTTGTGATGCGCGAACTCAAGCGCCTTGATAAAGTCGCCTATATCCGCTTTGCCTCAGTCTACAAGAGCTTTGCAGACATCGAATCATTTGAGAGCGCTCTTAAAGAGCTGAAATAATTAAGCCCACTTAAGGTTTAATTTTCGATTAGAAGTTGCACAATCCCTTAGGTACAAATTAATCAAGCTCTGATAGGGTATTCCAACTTCTTCAGAGATTCCCTTGAAGTATGAAATTGAGTCTTCATCAAGTCGAATAGTTATTTGTTTTTTAAGCGCAGCTGCATAACTATTTTTCT
>JBFZCN010000183.1:0-5778 GCA_041307985.1 Burkholderiales bacterium | reverse complement strand
TCACTGTTAACCAATGACATAAATTTTCTAGCTGTCTCACATTACCCGGAAATGGTAATTGAGAAACTGCAAACAAGGCGTCATCGGATAAGCGTTTGGCATCCATGCTCAAGGACTTTGCAGAGGTCTGCATAAAGTGGCGCGCCAACAAAGGAATATCTTCCTTGCGCTCTCTTAAAGATGGTAAGCGAAGACGAATCACATTCAGGCGATGGAACAAGTCTTCTCTGAACAAGCCTTCAGTAACACGGGCTTCAAGATTTTGATGAGTTGCAGCAATGACTCGCACATTGGCCTTGAGTGAATCATGACCTCCCACTCTGTAAAAATGACCATCTGACAAGACACGCAGCAAACGTGTTTGCAGATCAAATGGCATGTCACCGATTTCATCTAAAAATAAAGTACCGCCTTCAGCTTGCTCAAAACGACCACGTCTCATGGTTTGAGCACCAGTGAAGGCGCCTCTTTCATGACCAAATAATTCAGACTCCAATAAATCTTTTGGAATGGCTGCAGTATTTAAAGCAATGAATGGGCCACCTGCTCTGGGACTATGTTTATGCAAAGCTCTGGCCACCAGCTCTTTACCAGTTCCAGACTCACCCGTGATGAGAACGGTCACATTGGATTGAGACAAGCGCCCAATGACCCTAAAGACATCCTGCATCGCTGGGGCCTGCCCAAGGATCTCAGTGGTTTCTTGCATGCGCACTGCACCCTCTTGAGTTTGATTTTGTAATCTTAAACTTTCATCAACCGCACGGCGGATTAACTCAATGGATTTGGCAATATCAAAAGGTTTGGTGATGTACTCGAATGCGCCACCTTGGAAAGACGAAACAGCAGAATCAAGATCTGAATAGGCTGTCATGATGATCACCGGCACGTGTGGATGCTCAGCCTTGACTTGCTGCAATAAGTCAATGCCATTACCCCTTGGCATGCGAATATCAGAAATTAAAACTTGTGGCTCTTCTTTGTTATCAAAAGCATCTAATACATCTTGAGGGTTGGAGAAGCTGCGATAAGGCATGTTCTCGCGCTGCAATGCTTTCTCCAATACCCAACGTATTGATTGATCATCATCCACAATCCAGACAGGCTTCATATCAATATCCGATTCTTATTGTTTTCATTCCGCCTTTAAACGGAAAGGTAATTGCAATTGAAAGTCAGTTGTTCCAGGTTTGCTGGTACAACCAATAAAACCATAATGTTGCTGTACATAAGTTTGCGCCAAAGTCAGACCCAAACCACTACCACCTTCGGTGCCAGAAACCAAAGGAAAGAAAATTTTGTCTTTGATTTCATCGGGTATTCCAGGGCCGTTATCTATCACATGCAAATCTAATGCCAGTTTGTAACGTTGTTTATTAATGGTGACGTTTCGAACCACTCTGGTAGTCAGTTCTATCTCAGCATCACCCTGCTCGATTCTGCTTCTTAGGGCCTGGGCTGCGTTATGAACCACGTTCAAGACAGCTTGAATCAAAGCCTCTTGGTCACCTAAAAGATCGGGCAGGCTGATGTCGTAATTTCTCTTGATTTTTAGACCACTTGGGAATTCAGCCAGCACCAAGCTTCTGACTCGCTCGAGCACTTCATGGATATTCAAGAAATCATCAATGTGAGGCTTTCTATGTGGGGCTAGCAGCCTATCAACCAAACTTTGTAGTCGATCAGATTCTTTGATAATGACTTGCGTGTACTCATGCAAGGCCTTATCAGGGAGCTCATACTCCAAAAGCTGTGCCGCACCTCTGATGCCGCCTAAAGGGTTTTTGATCTCGTGAGCCAAATTGCGCATCAAGGTTTTATTGGCTTCTACCTGTTGCACCAATCGATCATCGCGCTCACTGCGCAATTGCTGCTCTAAAGGAAGCCATTCAATCAGGAGTAAATCGGGATGATTGAGTGCCCCAACCACGACATGGGCGTTGATGAGGTCATGATCAGCTCGCGCCGGCCCTGAGTTCAAGATCAAATCTTGACGCTGAGATTGGATCTCTTCAGTCTTGATGGCCTCAAGCATTTGAAAAAGCTCTGGGTTGTGACCAAATAAATCATGCAAGCTCATACCTTCTAGCAATTTGCTAGAAATATCCAGACTCACCTCCGCAACGGGATTCGCATAAACCACCATCTGATGTCTGTAATCAACAATCAGGATGGCGTTTGGAAACTCATCCCAAACACTGTGCGGAGAAAAAAGGGCAGCTACTGCTGCCCCTTCTTTGCTTGGTTTGCGCAACATACCTGCGCTCTACCTTCTCTAGTCTCTCGATTAGAGTGAATAGTACATATCGAATTCGACTGGGTGAGCAGCCATACGGAAGCGTGTAACTTCTTCCATCTTCAATTCGATGTACGCATCTAACATTGAGTTTGTGAATACACCGCCACGAGTCAAGAACTCACGGTCAGCATTCAATGCATCCAAGGCTTGATCCAAGCTATTGCACACTGTTGGGATCTTTGCATCTTCTTCTGGTGGCAAGTCATACAAGTTCTTGTCAGCAGCTTCACCTGGATGAATCTTGTTCTGGATACCATCTAAACCAGCCATCATCAATGCTGAGAAGCACAAGTATGGGTTAGCCAATGGATCTGGGAAACGAGTTTCAATACGACGACCTTTTGGATTGGCCACGTGTGGAATACGGATTGAAGCAGAACGATTACGCGCTGAGTAAGCCAACTTAACTGGGGCTTCAAAACCTGGAACCAAACGCTTGTATGAATTTGTACCTGGGTTCGTGATCGCGTTCAATGCACGTGCGTGCTTGATGATGCCGCCGATGTAGTACAAGGCGAGGTCTGACAAGCCTGCATAGCCATTGCCTGCGAACAAGTTTTGGCCATCTTTCCAAATAGATTGGTGAACGTGCATACCTGAACCGTTGTCACCAACGATTGGCTTAGGCATGAATGTCGCTGTTTTGCCATAAGCGTGAGCAACGTTTTGAACCACGTACTTTTGCAAGATTGTCCAGTCAGCACGTTGAACCAATGTGCTAAATCTTGTGCCTAGTTCGTTTTGACCTTGACCAGCCACTTCGTGGTGGTGAACTTCAACAGGGATACCTACAGACTCCAAAATCAAACACATTTCAGAACGCATGTCTTGGAATGTATCAACGGGTGCCACTGGGAAGTAGCCACCCTTTTTACCTGGACGATGGCCTGTGTTGCCATGTTCAAAAGTTATTGCTGATGACCATGGCGCTTCTTCTGATTCAACTTTGAAGAAACATCCTTGCATGTCGTTACCCCAAGTAACGCTGTCAAAAACGAAGAACTCTGGCTCTGGACCAAAGTATGCTGTATCACCAATACCAGTGCTCTTTAAATAAGCTTCTGCGCGTTTAGCGATAGAGCGTGGGTCACGGTCGTAGCCTTTGCCATCTGATGGCTCGATCACGTCACACGAAAGAACCAAGGTTGGCTCTTCGTAGAATGGATCAATATAAGCTGTAACAGGATCAGGCATCAACAACATGTCTGATGCTTCAATGCCTTTCCAGCCAGCAATTGAAGAGCCGTCAAATGCATGACCACTCTCAAATTTATCTTCATCAAAGTGAGACACTGGCACTGAAACGTGCTGCTCTTTACCTTTGGTATCTGTAAAACGGAAGTCAACAAAAGTAACTTCTTTCTCTTTCGCAAGCTTCATTACATCAGCGACGGTCTTCGTTGTCATGCAAATCTCCTGTTGGTACGATCTCAAATCAGTCACATCAGCCCTTTATGGAAGATGCAACCCGCTTATTACAAAACTATGCACAAAGCATGCCAAAAGACACGCCTCATTTACTTATCAGTATTTTAGGTCAATAAACTTAGTGTGAATCAGTTTAATGCACTTTTTTGGTGCACTAATGCACTAATTTCAAGCAAATGTCTTATTAATCACCAGCTTGGGGCAAATCATGAATTTCAAAGCCTAATTTTAAAACACCTTCCTTTAGGAAGGGGAAAGCTTTCTCAACCAGAGACAAAGAACCCTTCACGCCTAACTCAATATGACGCTTAGCAAACACACCGCCTTTGCGCGGATCACCTACTGAAGGCAGGCTGAAGACCTTAACGCCCAAATGTGAAGCCTCAATCTCTTCCATTAGGGTGGTCAAACTGGCCTCCATGCCCAATGGAATGATGAAGCTTTTTTCCACAAAATCAGTCAAATGAAACAAGTCGGCGTACAACTCATCCAACACCCACGCCATCATCGGCGCGGCCATGACTGGAAAGCCAGGAAGGAAATGATGTTGTTTGATGCGAAATCCAGGAATCAGGTTATATGAATTAGGGATGATTTCACTACCAAGGGGAAACTCCCCCATCTTCAGCCGCAAACCATTCTCTGGATTGGAAAGCTTGGCTTTTTCTACATCACCGTCAGCCAAGGTGTTGATGCGTTGAACGATCAATTCTTTGGCTTCAGGATGTAAAACCAAAGCAACATTCAGAGCGGCGGCTGCACAGTGCCTGGTGTGGTCGTCTGGAGTTGAGCCAATACCGCCGGTACTAAAAACCACATCATCTGTGGCAAAACTTTTCTTTAGAACTTCTGTGATGGCCTCTCGATCATCACCGACATATTCCACTTGGTGAAGCGATAAGCCTCTTTCATTGAGAAGCTCAATCATTTTTGACATGTGCTTATCTTGTCTTTTACCAGAAAGTATTTCATCGCCCACAACAATGAGTCTGAACTTTTTATGCGCCATTCAATAGAACTCCATTAGTCATTCGGTGTTCACGCAAAGCATTTAATAAATAGTGGGCGAACCAAAGGGCTGAGAAAATAAACACCAAAGAATAAATCCACAAAGCAAAAAATGAAACAATTGGGAAAAATATGAATGCCATGGCCGATGTTGCCCAAAAGAATGTGGGTACAGCCCCCAACATGCCAGAAACAATGCCCATGCCCAATAGACGCCAGCGATGTTCAGAAATCAATGCATCCCTCTCTTCTGCACTTGCATGAAGAGCTAGAACGTCGTAGCTCATAAGCCTCATCGTCAGCCACCCCCAAAGCAATGGGGGCAGGATGGCGACCATGGGGGGAATCCACCAAATGGGCAATGTGATCAATAAAAGGAAAAAGCAAATAACAATGGATATCAATGCATAGGCAATACTTCCCCAAACGCCACCAGCATTGGCTTCATAAAGAGATTGATATTGCGACTGCTTTGATAGATGCTTGATAACAGCAGGAATGGATGTAAAAGCAACAAATACCAATAAAGAAATTGTGATCAATGGAATTAAAACCATGACCAATAACAATGGGGCCATCACTGCCCTGATCTCGTCCCACCCTGTTGCTGACATCACATCAGCAATCCAAACCGTTAGAAATGATGTGGTGATAAAAACTCTGATGAGCTCTAGGGTGGGCTCCCAGATAAAGAAAAACAAGATGCCCCATGCGACGCTGACGAACAAGAAAGGGCGCAGGCTTAACCACAGCATCTTTGGATGCATTAAGCCAATCATTGATAAACCAAGAGCTCTGAACACAAAATCCTTTATTGCTTTATTAAAATAATTTTTTGAGCTCTCGCCACGAATGCTTTAAACCCTGCCACTGGTGAGTCACAAGATTATCAGAGACTTCTAAATTTCTCACGCCCGTTGGATGAATTTCTTTTGAAAAGACGGCTGTTTTGAACATCATGTCCCACCAAGGGAATAAAACCCCAAAATTACAACCCCCTAAAACACCAGGTTTACCAGGAGCCTCATGACCCAAACCAATTG
>JBFZCN010000182.1:0-5353 GCA_041307985.1 Burkholderiales bacterium | reverse complement strand
AAGAATAGAAGCAGGCCTTGTTTGTTGCATCAGATCCATCGTTGTAGCGCGCCTTGCGTGGGCAGAATCACTGAACAAAACTACGCACAAGACATTCACAAGGCAGTTCAATTCTTAGAGGGTGACCACGCCAGTGTCATGGCTGAGTTCGAACAGGCCATGCAATCCTATAGTGACAATATGCAATTTGAACAAGCCGCCATGATGCGAGACCGCATTGCTGATTTATCACAAGTGCTACAACAACAATCCATGGATACGGTCGCGGATGGTGAGGGCGATGTTGATATCTTGGCCATTGCAATGAAGGGTGGTTTGGCTTGTATTAACTTGGCCATGGTGCGAGGCGGTCGTCACTTGGGAGACCGTGCGTACTTTCCAAAAATGGGTCGCTTCAAAGAAGATGCCATGCCCAACAGTGATGAAGTCATGCAGGCATTCATCACCCAACACTATTTAAGTGATGACGCTGAATCTCTTAAGCTCATCCCTAAAGTCATGGTCATCCAAGACTTTAGTGACTCTTCGGAAAATGATGAGTTACAAGATCTTTTAAATACCAAAGCCAATAAAAAGGTGCAGATTCTCAAGCAACCGCAAGGCCAACGCAAGCATTGGTTGATCATGGCGCAAAACAATGCTGAGTTGGCTCTCACCAAACGCCTCACTGAGGCGGGTGGACAAGAAGCTAGAACGAGATCATTGATTGAGGTGCTCAACCTTGATCTTGAAAATGCTGAAGATTTGCGCATTGAATGTTTTGACATCAGTCACACCTCAGGTGAAGCCACACAAGCCAGTTGCGTGGTTTATCAAAAGCACGACATGCAAAGTGGTGAGTACCGGCGCTTCAATATCAATGACATCATCCCTGGGGATGATTACGCTGCCATGCGCCAAGTGTTGCACAGGCGTTATGCCAACTTTCAAGAAATCCCGCCTGAGAAGCAACCTCACATTGTTTTGGTGGATGGTGGCAAAGGGCAGGTCAGTATGGCCAAGGAAGTCTTTGATGAGTTAGGCTTGGACATTCACATGATTGTTGGTATTGCCAAAGGTGATGGCAGGAAAGTTGGTTTAGAAACCCTTATCTTTGCTGATCAGCGTGAGCCCATGATCCTTGGTTTGGAAAGCCCGGCACTCTTACTCACTGCTCAAATCAGAGATGAGGCTCATCGCTTTGCCATCACTGGCATGAGAGCCAAGAGACAGAAAACCAGAAACGTCTCGCGCCTAGAAGAGATTGAAGGCATTGGAGCCAAGAGACGTCAAAAACTCTTGGCTCGATTTGGTGGATTAAAGGGTGTTACCAGTGCCACCATCGAAGAACTACAGCAAGTGGAAGGCATTTCAAAAGCTTTGGCTGAGATCATTTACAAGCAATTGCATTGATACCTTAGCGATTTACAAAACTGCTTCAAGCCCTTTTCTTTCAAGTAAGTGAAGTAGTTTGAGGGATGAGCCACTCGGATGCTTCTCTCCAATTTCCCATTTCTGAACTGTTGACAAGCTTGTATTCAAAACCGCGGCTAGTACAGATTGACTCAAATGCAATTGACTTCGAAGCTTTCGAATCTTTTTACTGTCATAGTCAGGTATTGGCTGAAGGCACAGTAAATTGTACTTATGCATTTTTCTTTTATCTATAAAGCCTAATTCATGTAAGTCATTTGCTGTTTCATGAACGGCGGCCAAGATGTCTGTTTTAGCCTTCACTTTACGGACCATGGCAAATCTCCTCTAATTTTCCAGCTGAAATAGCTTCTTCAATTTGGACTTGGGTTCTCGCCAATAAATCTTTTGCAAGATCCTGAAGTCCTTCTAACTCATTATCAGCGATATTAGATTTATCATTTTTTTCGAATCCGTACATAAAAAACCATTTACTTCCATGGTTTGTTGCAATCAAAGTCCTGGCGCTTGATCGTCTACCTTTGTTACCTATGCCAACTCTTTTTTTAAAGACATGACCACCTAAATTTGCATCAAACAAACCTTGAGCCATCTCAATAACCGCGGTGCACAATGACTGATCGGTTAGCTCAGTTTTTCTCATCCATCTACTAAAATAGCGTGTTTTAAGTACTCGTCTCATTTCATAACTATATCACTAAGTGATACAGTTGTGCGCAACAGTTTTTTTATGAGATTGACTAATTCTTATTCAATAGGTCCTCAAAGCGTCTCAGAACTAAGAAATTCCTTTATCCTAGCGTCATGCCCTTTAATTTACCAATCTTCCTCACTTGGTTACGTGTTGCGACCATACCTTTGGTGGTTGGTATTTTTTACTTACCTGAATCTTGGTTGGACATTCATGAGAAAAATCTTTGGGCAACCATTTTCTTCGTTGGTGCAGCCATCACAGATTGGTTAGATGGCTATTTAGCCCGCAGGTGGGGTCAGGTATCTGCCTTTGGCGCATTCTTAGATCCAGTGGCTGACAAACTCATGGTGGCCGCAGCTCTTTTGGTACTTCTTAATTTTGACCGAGTGGAAGTTTGGGTGGCCTTGGTGATCATTGGTCGTGAGATCACTATTTCAGCCTTAAGAGAGTGGATGGCCCAGATTGGCGCATCGAAAAGTGTGGCTGTACACTTTGTGGGTAAGCTCAAAACAGCGGCTCAGTTAATAGCGATTCCATTCTTGCTCTTTAACGGCACATTGTTCAATCTTTTTCATACCAAAACGATTGGTAAGCCCCTCATCTGGATTGCAGCGCTTCTGACGGTTTGGTCGATGTTCTATTACCTTCAGAAAGCCTGGCCGATGATTAAGGCCAAAGCCGATCTCTGAACACTCATTTATTAAAAGCCATTAAAAACAAAGACTTTGACCCTAGTTACAGTCACCCACCAAGACGCTTAAAAAGCCCATTTATTTGACACAGGCTGGAATTATGGTAAAGTGACGGTCTTGTTGTTATGCGGGATTAGCTCAGTTGGTAGAGCGATACCTTGCCAAGGTATAGGTCGAGAGTTCGAGCCTCTTATCCCGCTCCAAATTACGAGGGAAGCTTAACCAGCTTCCCTTTTTAATTAGCAACGCATCCCCGGCGGGATGGCAGAGTGGTTATGCAGCGGCCTGCAAAGCCGTGTACCCCAGTTCGATTCTGGGTTCCGCCTCCAGTTTTTCCCTCGCAAATTTTAGTTGTCAATCTTAAATCATATGTGAAAGCCATTGCATATTGCCTAAATATGCAAATTCCAAGATTCTGTTTGCTTAACAAACTTTAAGCAAAAAGCAAATCATTGTGAAACTAATCTTGGTAGGACTTATGGCGCTGACATTTTCTGTTGCTCAAGCTCAAAATAAACCGAAAGCCGAAGCAATCTATGGCACGGGCCCCAATGAATTCAGCTTGGCCACGGGTAGTCCAGGTGAGCTTGGATTATTAAAACTGTTGGGTGAAGAATTTGGCAAAAAAGAAAATGCCAAAATGATTTGGATCAAAGCAGGTAGTGGTGCCTCACTTAATCTATTAAAGACAAAGCAGGTTGACATGATCATGGTGCACGCACCGGCTGCAGTTAACCAAGCTTTAGCAGAGGGGTGGGCGGTCAATAGAACTTTGCTAGGTTCAAATGAGTTTTATATCGTAGGACCTAAAAACGATCCTGCAAAAATTAAATCTGCCAGCAGCGGGGCTGATGCCTATAAAAAAATTGCAGCTGCTCAGTCAAATTTCATCACGCGCGGGGACAAATCAGGCACCCACGTGAAAGAAATGGACATATGGAAGGCAGCTGGCGTTACTCCAGCTGGAGCTTGGTATATCTCTACCAATGACTTTATGACCGCATCGTTAAAACGAGCAAATAAGGAAAAAGCTTATTTCATGACGGATAGCAGTACTTGGGTGGCCGAGAAAACAGTTGCCCCGGATCTAGAAATTTTATTCAGAGGCGATAAATTTTTGGTGAACACATACGATGCATTGGTAGCACCCAAAGGCGCCACTGCAGGCCGTGAAACCGCCCTTAAATTCGTCAATTTTGTGGCTTCTGATGTGGGCCAAAAAATTATGAGAGATTACGGTAAAGATCAGTATAAGGAAGCGCTGTATAACGATGCAGCCTATGCAAAACAGTTTGTTTATTAAGGAGGCTCTATGAAGTTAAATGTATCTCTCAGTGCACGCAATACACTTAAAGGAAAAGTTGTTAACATTAAAAAAGGTCAAACAACGAGTCACATCAAGATTGATATTGGCAATAGCCAAATTTTGACTGCTTCAATCACCAACGAAGCAGTTGATGAGTTGAGCTTGAAAGTTGGGGATGATGCTTGGGGCATCATCAAGGCTTCTGATGTGATTGTTGCAAAATAAGTATGACCATGAGATGGCTATTTTGTTTGATGGCATTGTTACTTTTTCGGCCGGCTTTCGCTCAAGACTGTCCTGCCGATAGCAATATCGTTTTTGGTAAAAATGAAGTGGTCGCATTGCGGCTATTTGCCATCAAACCAGCCATGTCAACGCTCAATTCACTGAGTCAGCTACCTCAAACAACAATCACCACAGAGAGGCGCTTGCAAGTGTCTGGTTCCGTTAATACCTCTGATTCTCAGGGGACTGCTTGGTCTGGGGTATTGCTCAGAGACTTCTTACTTAAGAATGGTCTTGAGAATGTTCCATCACGCCCCTTGAGAAACACCCGTATAGAAATTGTTGCTAAGGATGGTTATAAGGCCACCTTTAGTTGGGGAGAGATTTTTAACAATCCAACGGGCTCTCAAGTTTTACTGATCACTAAGCAAGATGGCAAATACCTTGATGTGCAAGAGGGACCTGTTGCTATCAGATCTCTTGGAGATATACGCCCAGGCGCAAGACATGTCAGAAATATTTGCGCAATCAGCCTATTAAACTAAAAAGCCACACTCAGTTCTAATGATCTTTAGATATGATTTAAGATGCTTTTTTAGTCTCAAGAAAATCAGCGCCACCACTCCAGCAATCATCACATACATCGAAATTGCCGCAGCACCTTTGCTGTGCGCATACATAATGCTTGAATATGCCAAGCAGTCTCATGAAGAAAAAAATTAGTGGCGTGATGAGGCTGAGTAGAGTTTTCGTAAATATTTTATGTGATTACTGGCATCAAATTTTTGTCGGTTTTCCCGACAATTCATCACCCGATCTGTCGATCCCGCTTGACGCCACGTGACCCCAATTGACTCCGAATTCCTTGGTGTCGATAGGACATCGAATACGATACACGGCTAGACGTTGTAAAAAATACTGTTTGAAATCATCAGCATATCTGCAAAGCCGTGTACCCCAGTTCGATTCTGGGTTCCGCCTCCAAAAACTACTAAATTTTTTTAAATACGTTTAGTAGTTGAG
>JBFZCN010000181.1:0-5873 GCA_041307985.1 Burkholderiales bacterium | reverse complement strand
CGGTTGAGTTGGAGTACCGTTACGCCGAAGACACCATGCCTAGAGGGGTTCTGGGTTTGAATGCACCAATGTTCAAGGGTTACTTGCGCTACATTTGCAATCGTCGATGCATGCAAATTGGTCTTGAGGCAATGTACCCGAACGAAGAAAATCCTTTCCCATGGATGAGTGAAATGATTGACTTGAAGAAGGAAAGAAACTTCTTTGAAACTCGCGTTATTGAATATCAAACTGGCGGTGCGTTGAATTGGGAGTAATTTTTTTTAAAATAATTGATGACAACGCATCTCTTAAGTTGTACTATCACGAAAGTTGTAAAAAACTAGGAGAAAAAACTGTTGATAGGTAGTCGCCAACAACACGGATTAAAACCGAAAACTCTGAATCATCAGAGTGCGTTGTCTTCTATTTCTTTAGACAGTTTTAAACGTTCTTCTAACTTATTTAAAAAGCCGTCACCTGCAGAGGTCACGGCTTTTTTTCCAAGATTCATTAGCGTGCGACGTGTAGTGAGTGGCGCGCCGATGAATGGCTCGCTCACACGAAGTTGGTGTGGTCGGGTTTCTTTAATCAGTAGTATTTGTAAATCACTCTCACGTGAAGGAGTTTAATATGGCAATCGCCAAGAAAAAACCTGCTGCAAAGAAACCAGCTGCTAAAAAAGTAGCTGCAAAGAAACCAGCTGCTAAGAAAAAAGTAGCTGCTAAGAAGAAGCCTGCTGCTAAGAAAGCTGCTGCTAAAAAGCCTGCTGCTAAGAAAAAAGTAGCTGCTAAGAAGAAGCCTGCTGCAAAAAAAGCTGCAAAAAAAGCAGTAAAAAAAAAGTAAGTAAGCCTGCTGCTAAAAAGCCGGCTGCTAAAGCTGCTCCTGCTTCATCAGCAAAGACAGTTTTAAATCCGGCTGCTGCTTGGCCTTTCCCAACAGGTTCTCGTCCTTAATTTATTAGGGACTGGTTCCCAGAGGGAATCAAACCCGCTAGAGCTTAACGCCTTAGCGGGTTTTTTCTTTGGTAAGACTGAATGAGTTAGTGGCTTATAGGGATCAGTAGCCGTAGCCAAATGCTTGCTTGAACTGCATTTGAATGGCTTCTTGAGATGGGCAGTGATTTTGGGGACCTTGGCTGGCAATTTTGATGGATCCCATCAAACTTGCTAAACGACCGGTCACCTCCCAGTCAAATCCTTGTTCGATGCCATAGAGCAACCCACCCCTGAAAGCATCACCGCAACCAGTTGGGTCAATGGCTTTACCGACAGGCACCACTGGGATTTCAATTTTCTTACCTTGGACATGTATTTCTGCGCCTTGAGCACCTTTGGTGACAATCAAGGCTGAGACCCGCTCCGCAATCTTTTCTAAAGATAAGTCAGTTCTTTGCGCCAGCATTTCACCTTCATAGTCATTCACAGCCACATAAGTGGCTTGCTCAATGAAGGCCAAGAGTTCTGGACCATCAAACATCGGTAAACCTTGGCCTGGGTCAAAAATGAATGGAATCTTGGCATCTGCCAATTGCTGGCAATGTTCAACCATGCCTTGTCTGCCATCTGGCGCCACAATTGCAATTTTTGGCAATCCAAGCTGTTTCTTCTGGCGATGATTGATCACATCTGCCACGGTATTGAGGTGTGATTCACCCATAGCACCTGGATGAAAGGCAGTGATTTGATTATTATCACGATCCGTTGTGATCATCGCTTGAGCGGTGAAGGCTTCCGGTAATTCACGGATATGATCAGCGCTGATCTTGTATTTGGCCAATTGATCAAAGTAAGAGCCGGCATCGCCACCAACTGTGGCCATGATGATGGGCTCACCCCCCAATAGTTTGTGGTTGTAGGCAATATTGCCAGCACAGCCACCAAATTCTCGACGCATGCTCGGAACTAAAAAGGCAACGTTCAAGATATGAATCTGGTCTGCCAAGATTTGATCTTGAAAGCGACCTTCAAAATTCATGATGGTGTCGTAGGCGATAGAGCCACAGATTAAGCTAGACATAAAGTTCCTTGGGTGGGTAAATTAGTATAAATCAATGAAATCTACAGATTATTGGGGTGGCGCCTCTGTTGGTTTGTCATCAACATACAGCAGACGCACTCTAAATCCGGCAGCTTGTTGAGGTAAGCTCAAGAAAATATTACTTGAAACTTCCTGAAGCGCTTGTGAGCCCTTTGGAGTAACTTTGACAACATCTTCTGGCAACCAATCTTGGGGGCTGAGAAGTTTCTCTGAAATCACCGCATCATTGGCATCTGTGATGGATAGCATGACATGCGGCCAAGTGATGGACAAAGGCAATTTATTGCGGATTTGCAGTTCTAGTATTCCGGTGGCTGTTTGGTTGCTTGCATTTTGATTGTTGCCAGGATTGATTTTTAGATTGGCTAACTCAATGGCCCAAGCAGAAAAGTCTCTTAAGGGCATGTCTTGGCAAGCAAACTGTTTGCAAAGTGAAGTATCGATAGATTTGAATGCTTTAAACAAGGGCTCTTGAATGCCAGTAGGCGCTTTGGTGATTTGCAATGCAATGGCATGCCTACCAAGGTGCAAGAGCTGTAAAACAATCACCACCATTAGTAAAGCTAAACTGATCCAGGCAAATGAAGTCAGAAATCGATTCTTTTTGGATGAGTCAGCTGAGTTAGCCAAGTCAGTTGAGTCAAATGATTTAGGTGAGTCAGGACCGGGTTTTACCGTTTTTTTTTGAGTGTCAGAAGCCAGGCTTGTTTCATCTGAAGTTAATTGCCCAGCCAAGCACACCCAACCATCACATTCACGCCAGACATGCAGTTGAATCCATGGTTGATAAGTTGCGATAACGTCTTGCGCTTGGCGCTCAAGGATGCCTGATAAAACAATGTGACCATTTGGCGCAATGCGTTGGCAAAGGGCTGGGGCAAGCACTTGAAGAGGGTTGGCCAAGATATTAGCAACCACCACATCATGCTGGCTATGGGCACTGTCTTCCTCTGGCAATCTAAAGTCAACCATCACTTCATTGCGCTCTGCATTGTCTTTGGCAGAAATGACTGCTTGAGGATCAATATCAATGCCGAGTGCATCACCGCAACCCAAGCGTTTGGCAGCAATCGCCAAAATGCCTGAGCCACAACCGTAATCTAAGAGTGTTTTACTGGCCAAATCAGGGTGCTCTTCTAACCATTGCATGCACAACTTGGTGGTTGGATGACTGCCCGTGCCAAATGCCAAACCAGGATCAACCGCTAAACAAACTGCGTTTGGATCCTTGGGGGCATCATGCCAAGAGGGCACCACCCACAAACGTTGGCCTACTTGAATCGGTTCAAACTGTGATTGTGTGAGGCGCACCCAATCTTGTTCTTCAACACTTCTTTCTGAGGGGGCATTGATCTGAAAGCCTTCTTCAGTCAAAGCCAAAGAAATTTCTGCGGCACTCAAACCTTGTTCATCAAAGAGCGCTATGACTTGGGATTGTTCCCAAGCTTGTCGATCAGGCGTTAGACCTGGTTCTCCATACAAGGGTTTTTCAGATTCGGTGTCAGCAGCGGCATCGCTGACAGAAATCGATAGGGCACCCAATTCCATGAGGGCATCTCCGAGATCTTCTGCAAGATCTTCGGAGACGGTAAATACAAGTTCACGGAATGCCATGAGTGACTGATGGCTGAATTACTTGGTGTTGCCACGTTTTGATGCTGCTTGCTCCTCAAGCTTGTGCTCTAGGTAGTGAATGCTCGTGCCACCTTGTTCAAACTTTGGATCTAGCATCAGTTCGCGATGCAATGGAATGTTGGTCAAAATGCCGTCGATTGCAACTTCAGACAAAGCGATGCGCATGCGGCGAATCGCTTGTTCACGGGTTGCGCCGTAGGCAATCAATTTACCAATCATTGAGTCATAAGTCGGTGGCACAAAGTATCCAGCGTAAGCATGTGAGTCAACGCGAATGCCAGGACCGCCAGGCATGTGCCAAGATTGAATGCGACCTGGGCTTGGCATGAATTTGACAGGATCTTCGGCATTGATGCGGCATTCAATGGCGTGACCTCTGAATTCAATGTCTTTTTGACGGAAAGGCAACTTTTCGCCAAATGCGATGCGAATCTGTTGCTGAACCAAGTCGATACCAGTGATCAATTCGGTGACCGGATGCTCAACCTGAATACGGGTATTCATCTCAATGAAGTAGAACTCGTCGTTCTCATATAAGAACTCAAAGGTACCGGCACCGCGATAGCCAATTTTTCGGCAAGCTTCAGCACAACGCTCACCAATTTTGGCAATCAAGCGACGATCAATACCAGGGGCTGGAGCTTCTTCAATTACCTTTTGGTGACGACGTTGCATCGAGCAATCGCGCTCACCCAAGTACACCGCATTTTTATAGGTGTCAGCCAAAATCTGAATTTCTACGTGGCGTGGGTTCTCTAAGAACTTCTCCATATAGACTTCTGGATTACCGAAAGCACGACCAGCTTCTTCGCGAGTCATATTAACCGCATTGATCAAGTGCGCTTCAGTGTGCACCACGCGCATCCCGCGTCCACCACCGCCACCTGCTGCTTTGATAATGACTGGATAACCAACTTTTTTAGCGGTGGCCAAAATTTCTTTTGGGTTGTCAGGCAAAGCGCCTTCTGAACCTGGCACACATGGCACACCCGAGCGAATCATGGCTTGCTTGGCAGATACTTTGTCACCCATCAAGCGAATCGATTCTGCTGTTGGCCCAATGAACACAAAACCAGACTGTTCAACACGCTCGGCAAAGTCTGCGTTTTCAGACAAGAAGCCGTAGCCAGGATGAATCGCTTGCGCATCAGTCACTTCAGCAGCAGAAATGATCGCTGGCATGTTCAGGTAGCTCAGAGCTGAGGGTGCTGGACCAATACAAACTGCTTCATCGGCTAATTTGACATACTTGGCATCGCGGTCCATTTCTGAGAACACGACCACCGTTTTGATGCCCATCTCGCGACAGGCTCTTTGAATACGAAGAGCGATTTCGCCACGGTTGGCGATGAGAATCTTTTCAAACATTGGGTAACCTTTGTGAGCTTTAGCTTGAATTAGCCAATAATGAAAAGAGCCTGACCAAATTCAACGCCTTGGCCGTTCTCACACAAAATTTCTTTAACGACACCTGATTTATCAGATTCAATTTCGTTCAATAATTTCATCGCTTCAATGATGCAAAGTGTTTGACCTTCTTTGACTATGTCGCCAATCTTGACAAAAGAATCAGCGCCTGGTGTTGGAGAGCGATAGAAAGTACCCACCATTGGAGATTTCACGGCGTGACCGGTCGGCTCTGTAGGGGTTACTTCTGCTGCTGGGGCAGCTGTCGCGGCTGGGGCTGAAGATGCTGGAGCCGCCGCTGGAGCTGCGGCATAAACTTGTTGGATGGGTGCTGCGATTGGGGCTGGATTTTTAACGATTCGGACTTTGTCTTCACCTTCTGTTACTTCTAGTTCTGAAACGCCAGATTCGGCTACTAAATCGATCAAAGTTTTGAGTTTTCGTAAATCCATGATGCCCTTCCTCTAAATTTTTACTGAGAAGCGATTATAGCGTTATCTATCCATGAACTTAGCTCATCTTCGCTTATTTTGCCCAGTTTCGTCTTAATAATGGCTCCTTTGCGGTCCACCATCACTGTAAAAGGCAGGGCTGAACTGGGATTTCCCATGTTTTTTGCCCAAGTTGCCCCGTCTAAGCCACCCAAAACAATCGGATAGTTAACTGGTGTTTTTGTTAGAAATTCGCGTATGTTAGATGGTGAATCAACCCCAATGCCGACAAATAGTACATTTTTAGCAGCATATTTGGTCTGGGATCTGACTAATTCAGGCATTTCTTCTACACAGGGCGGGCACCAAGAGGCCCAGTAA
>JBFZCN010000180.1:0-4555 GCA_041307985.1 Burkholderiales bacterium | reverse complement strand
GCTCATACCCGAGAGTAATGAAAGTGCTGTTCTTGCCCCCACGCCGCTGATCTTGATCAGCGCTCTGAAGGCTTCTCTTTCAGACTCTGTTGCGAAGCCAAATAATTGCTGAGCATCTTCTCTGACGACAAAATGCGTCAGCAAGGTGACCTGTTGTCCCAATGATGGCATTTGATAAAGGGTGCTCATAGGAACATCAACTTCATAGCCAACGCCATGGCAATCAATGATTAATCTAGGTGGGGTGTTGGCAATCAAGGTGCCCTGAATTCTTCCGATCATGTCGACATCTTAAGCTGATTAGCGAAATTGGTGAAGGCGTTCATTGAGCTCTCGATGATGAGCCGCACAAATGGCGACTGCCAGAGCATCTGAAGCATCTGTCCCAGCAATCTTGTTGAGCTTGAGTAAACGTTTGACCATTTCCTGCACTTGGTTTTTGCTGGCTCTTCCTGTCCCCACAATGGCTTTCTTGACCTCAAGGGCGCTGAACTCAACCATCGGCAAGCCACCCGATACCAAAGAGGCAATTGCAGCCCCGCGAGCTTGACCCAATAAAAGCGTGGATCTTGGGTTGACGTTCAGAAACACTTGCTCCATCGACGCTGCATTCGGTTTATACAGATCAACCACTTCACGAATACCTGCATACAGTGTGGCCAATCTTTGCGGCACTGGTATTTCTGAGCCACCTGTTTCAATTGTGCCTGATGCAATGTAATGAAGGCGCTGACCCTGTACTTCTATCACGCCAAAACCTGTGACGCGAAGGGCTGGGTCAATGCCTAAGATTCTCATTGATCAATGACGGAAATGACGTGTGCCGGTGTAAACCATTGCAACACCGCGTTCATCTGCAGCAGCAACCACTTCATCATCACGCATGCTGCCCCCTGGTTGAATCACGCAAGTAGCACCTGCATCCACCACCACATCCAAACCGTCTCTGAACGGGAAGAAGGCATCGCTGGCCACCGCTGAGTTCTGGAGAGTTAAGCCAGCATTTTGAGCTTTGATGCTGGCAATTCTGGCTGAGTCAATGCGGCTCATTTGGCCAGCGCCCACGCCTAGTGTCATGCCGTTACCGCAGAAAACAATTGCATTCGATTTGACATATTTAGCAACACGCCAAGCAAACATCAAGTCTTCCATTTCTTTTGCCGTTGGTTGGCGCTTAGTCACTACGCGCAACTCAGACGGCAGAACGTTCTTTGAGTCAGGACTTTGAACCAAAAGACCACCACCCACACGTTTGATGTCTTGTGGATTGATGGTTTCAGCTAGTTCGATTTCTAATAAACGAACGTTTTGTTTGCTTGCAAAGATAGTCAATGCTTCTGGTGTGAATGCTGGCGCAATTAACACTTCGACGAATTGTTTAGAAACGGCTTCTGCTGTTGCGCCATCACATGGGCGATTGAACGCAATGATGCCGCCAAAAGCCGAAGTTGAATCCGTTTTAAATGCTTTTTGGTAAGCCTCCAGTGCTGATGAAGCAACCGCCACTCCGCAAGGATTGGCGTGCTTGATGATCACGCAAGCAGGTTGTCCAGTGGTCACTGTGCTACCAAAGCTCTTAACGCATTCCCAGGCTGCATCCGCATCGGCAATGTTGTTGTATGACAGCTCTTTGCCTTGCAATTGGCGGTAATTGGCCAGAGCACCAACGATTGCGTGTGTATCTTTATAGAAAGCGGCGCTTTGATGTGGGTTTTCACCGTAGCGCATTTCTTGAACCTTATCGAAGGCTAGGTGGAAGGTTTGCGGATAAGCACTTCTGTTGCCATGATCCAAATCATCGCCAAGGCTTGATAAATAGTTTGCAATCGCACCGTCATATTGGGCGGTATGCGCATACACTTTTTTAGCTAATGCAAAGTTTGTTTTAAATGAAACTTCATTCTTGTTGGCGCGCATTTCAGATAAAACCGCATCGTAGTCAGATGGCGAGATGAGCACTGTCACATCTTGATGATTTTTTGCTGCTGCGCGAAGCATGGCCGGACCACCAATATCAATGTTCTCAATCGCATCTTCAAATGAACAAGTTTGTTGTGCCACCGTCTTTTGAAATGGATAAAGATTGATGACCAACATATCAATCGCTTCAATCCCATGCTCCTTAATGGCTGCCATGTGCTCAGGAGTATCTCGGCGAGCCAACAAACCACCATGCACCATTGGGTGCAATGTTTTCACGCGACCATCAAGCATTTCTGGAAAGCCAGTGATTTCTGACACTTCAATAACAGGCAAGCCATTTTCAGCGAGAAGTTTGGCAGTGCCACCGGTAGAGATTAATTTAACGCCGCACTCATGAAGTGATTTTGCAAACGGAACAATGCCAGATTTATCGGAGACAGAAAGAAGGGCTGTGCGAATCATAGTTGTCTTTAAAGTAAAGGTGAGTAGATGAAATGTAATTTGAATAAAAGGGAGCTTATAAGAGGCCGTGTTCTTGTAGTTTTTTTCTGAGGGTGTTTCTATTAATGCCTAAATAATTGGCGGCCAAGGATTGATTTTGTCCTGCGTGCTGCATGATCAATTCCAGCACTGGCTTTTCCATGACAGTCAGAACCATTTGGTAGACATTGCTTGGAGCGGTGTCGCCTAAGTCATCCAAATAACGCTTCAGATGTTTTTCAATGGTCTGACTAACCGGATGTTGAACTGGAGGTTGCATATCAAGCAGCTTCTAAATAGATTAAGTGTTCAGATTCTTGTTTCAATGAATCAAAGAAATGATTCACCGTATTTAATTGTTCTTGGCAATCATCTATTGTATTCATGTGCTGCTTGAAGACATGAGATCCTTTGAGTCCTTTGCAATACCAAGCAATGTGTTTGCGGGCCGTTCTAACGCCCGCATATTCGCCATAAAAGCTGTAATGATCCATCAAGTGATGGTTCATGATGTCTTGAATCTCTGAAATTTTCGGAGCTGGTAAATGCTCCCCTGTTTTTAGAAAGTGCAAAATTTCACGAAAAATCCAAGGGCGACCTTGTGCAGCTCGACCAATCATCAATGCATCAGCCCCAGTTTGCTGAAGAACAAAGGCTGCTTTTTCTGGGGAGCTGATATCGCCATTGGCAACCACAGGAATATTGATAGAAGCTTTAACAGCCGCGATTGTTTCGTACTCTGCTTCACCGCGATACAAATCGGCTTTTGTTCTGCCGTGGATGGTGAGCATTTCAATGCCGCTATCAACAGCTATTCTTGCAATGTTGAGGGCATTTTTATTGTCTCTGTCCCAGCCAGTTCTGATTTTTAAAGTCACTGGTACCAAGGGGTGATTCTTTTTAACTGATGAAACAATCTTTTCTAAGATTTTCCCAACCAGGACTTCATCTTTTAAAAGTGCTGAACCAGAGGCCACATTGCACACTTTCTTAGCAGGGCAACCCATATTGATATCGATGATTTGCGCGCCACGATCAACATTCAATAAGGCAGCTTCTGCCATCATTTCAGGGTCCGCGCCAGCGATCTGGACTGAAATTGGCTCCACTTCGCCATCATGATTGGCACGACGAAGTGTTTTTGGACTATTCCAAAGCATAGCGTTAGACGCAATCATTTCAGAAACCGCATATCCCGCACCCAAACGCTTACAGAGCTGTCTAAAAGGGCGATCTGTAACTCCGGCCATGGGAGCAACAAATAAATGATTGGGGAGCGTGTAGGGGCCTAATTTCATCAGGACGCCACTCTAACATGTCAGACTGACTTTTGCCTAAATTTTAGGCAGCTTGGTGTTTTACCGCTGACCAAACATCATTTGTCTTGTGATGCTTTGTTTGAGGGGGCTGAGTAGCTGAAGGCTGGACAGTGCAATGCCTCTTCCCCAGATGACTGGTTTTAACTTTGAGGTAAAAACTCTGGCTAAAAAGTCGGTGGTGCCAATCGTGGCTTTTCGATCTTTTTTGCGAAGTTCTTGATATCTTTCAAGCGCTAGATAAACATCATTTTCATCACACAGCACATCAGCCAAAGTATGAGCATCTCGCAAGCCTAAATTAAGCCCTTGGCCAGCCACAGGGTGCATGGTTTGCGCTGCATTACCAATCCACACTTCATGTTTATCAACGATCTTTTTTCTGGCATTTAAACCAAGTTCATAGCTTCTTAATTCAGCAACATCCATGAATGTGCCGGCACGAGATCCGAACGCCTCTTGTAGTTCTTTGATGAAAGTGTCTTTATCGAGTTGCAGGCGTCGCTCCGTCGATGCAGGACTGCCGCACCACACCAAATTAAGGTATTCAGGGCCTTGATGGTTTGGCAGTAGGGCGAGCGGCCCTTCATCGGTGAATCTTTCCCACGCCATGTGTTGGTTGAGTTGATTTGTTTTAACCCAGCCAACAATCGCACTTTGTTGGTAATCACGATAAATTTCTTGCCACTCTTGTTGTTTAAAAAGACCGCCTTCAGCATGAACTACCACATCGCCAAGCTGATCAAGGTTCAATTGATCATTGGCCTGATTAAAGTGCCACTGAAAGTTAGATGATTGCACCGCAATTTTTTTTAGAGCTTGCCTAAGAGCCAGGT
>JBFZCN010000179.1:0-3195 GCA_041307985.1 Burkholderiales bacterium | reverse complement strand
TTACTGAACTGTTTGTAAACGCCAAAAATTTGATAAAACTTTCCTCGATAAACAATCACCAGCATCGTCAAAAGCCAAAGCCAATTGATGATCACAGTTGCCAGAGCGCAGCCTGGACCGCCCATGGCATCAACACCAAATCCACCGTAAATGAACCACGCATTAAGAGGAATCTTTAAAAATAAACCACCAATTTGTAACCAAGTGACCACCGCTGGCTTAGAAATCGCGTTATGAAACGCCACCAATACTCGCATGGCCAAACTGGCTGGCAAACCCCAAGCAACAATTTGTAAATACAAAATGGCTTTTGCTTCAACTTCTGGGCTGGCATTGGCAATCGATAAAAATGCGCCTGGGTTCATCAAAATTAACATGCCAAAAATACTCAGGCCAAGAGAAAGCCACCACCCTTGACGTACTTCTTCGCCAATTTCTGGGAAGCGTTTGGCGCCAAATAATTGACCGGCAATTGGAGCTAACGCTGAAATAACCCCAGTCAAGCCCACATAAATACTGATAAAAATAGAACCTGCCATCGCGAGCGCTGCAAGGTCATCGGTGGAATATCTGGCCACCATGGCTGTGTCCATGACGCCAAAGGCGATCACGGCTAATTGGCCAACCAATAATGGACCAGCTAAAGAAAGTAGGCGGGGGATGTCTCGCTTTAAATTACTGAGCATGACTCAGTACTTTGTACAGCCTTAATCGTTCGGAACGATCACTCACACGACGATCCTCCCAGATCAACTCAAGGCTCTTATTTAATCGCTTCGCAGTTTTACGCGCTTCACCAGGTTGATTGCTGATCCACAGATCGCAATGAACATCGTCTTTGAACTTTAGCTTTGTGAAGTAAATAAATGAGGCCAATTGACCGTCGCCCAAATGCATCGAGTTAATACAAACAGATTGAGATGGCACCACTTGAACTAAACGTTGCGCAACATCGCGATATGTTTTTGCATAATTGATGGTAGGTAGCCACAGCGTCATGAGTAATACCCACGTTAAAGTTGTTCCAGCCGCAGAAATGACCACTGCACGCCAAATCACTTTAGGTGCTCTGGATGTTCTCCACTTAACAACGCTCACCCACAAAGCCGTTACCACGATGGCTGCAATCAATGCTAGCCAGCTAAATTCTGGAACAAAGCCAGGAACTTTCTTGGCAATGTTCTTTGCTAGGCCAGCAGGTAAGTTGGTTGTCATGGCAAACCACATGACCCAAATGAAGGCACCAACTAAGGTGAAGGTGAGTAAGGCAAACCAATCAATGAAACTGATTACGCTGCGCTTAATGATCGGAAGACTGAAGCATGCCCAGATAACCAAGGGTGGGATGATCAACAGCAAAGATTGCTCGCTGAGTGCCTGAAGATGGGTTTGATAAACCAAAACTGCGATCACAATGCCCAGCGGTAATGCCATATTAGGATTGCGGATGCCACCCAACGGATTATTGGCACCTTTTCGCCAAAACCAAATACTCCACAAGGCCAAAGGCCAGACGGGCCAGGCATAAAGCGGTAAGTTTCTAGCTAAAAAGCCTGATGATTTACCTGAAATAAGCAATTGCATGGTGTCATTACTCCACCAAGCTTGCCAAGCAACTTGCATTTGCCCGGCACTTAAATCTGACATCCACCATAACAATGGCCAAACACTGATGCCCAGTAATGCAATCAGCCAAGTACTGGCTAACCATTTGGGATGAGGTTTGATTTCGCAAATAATCAAAGAAATGATCAAGCCAATAAAAATCAACACAAACAACCAAAGCGATGCCGATAGTGCAATGACTGCTAAACCAAGACCAGTCCACGCACCACCTTGCAAGGGTTTATCTAAACCCCTGACCATGCCGTAAAGAACAGTTGATACACCTAACAATTGAGCCAAAGCTGGAGTGGTTTCATGGGCGCGAAGTGCTAAGCCAATACAGGCCAAGAAAATCATGAGTGCACTGTCAGCCAGTGTTCTGCCGAAGTCTCTTGGTTCAGGTTGCCCACCTAAAGCAAATGCGGTCGGTTGAACCTCAGGGCGACGACCCAATAAGTAAGCAGCGTGCCAAATGGCCGTGCAGCTCAAGAAAAAACATCCGGCAGAATAGAGGCCAGCAGCATTTGTGGGCCCTATCAAAGGACCAAATAAGCCAATCAAGCTAGCACCCAACCAATATGGAAATGGACCTGCCAGGATTTCAGTTCTGCCATCAATGTGAGGCAGTAACCAATCAGCCCATGTGCCATTGGCCAAGGTCCACATGGCCCCAAAGCCAGCAGCATCATCATTTTTCCAAGGGTCTCGACCAAAGATGCCCAAGAGTCCGTAAATAGCCGTGATTAGCACCAAAACAAAGCGAGGCAATGTTGATGTGGCAGCAGCAGTTAATCGAATGGATCTCATGAAGCTTAAATTTTGACCTGATTAAACAAGAATGAAAAGCCTATATGTAAAAAAGGCAGCGTGAGCTGCCTTTTAAGATTTCATTGGTAAAGCTGAAATACTTAGGCAGTTTTTTTGCCTGTAGCTTTTGTACCAAACTTCTGACGGAATTTCTCAACACGACCAGCTGTGTCCATGATTTTCTGAGTGCCGGTGTAGAAAGGGTGTGACTCTGAAGAAGTCTCAATCTTTGCCAACGGATACTCTTGACCATCTTCCCATTTGATTTTTTCTTTGGTATTGATCGTAGAGCGTGTTTTAAAGCTGAAGTTGTTTGATACGTCTAGAAAAACAACTTCTTTGTAATCTGGGTGAATGCCTTGTTTCATTTAAATAGTCCTTTAGCCTGGTAGCCCGCCCATCGAATAATGGGTACTTGCCTGAATTAAAACGAGAATTGTAGCAAAAAATACTAGATATGGGCTCGTTTTAGGTAAAACTGACTGGAAAACCACGTTTTCAGTCAGTTTTTACCTCAATTTAGCCCCCGCGACGCATCAATTCAAAGAATTCAGCGTTGTTTTTCGTGGATTTGAGTTTATCCACGATGAAGTTCATCGCTTCAATATCATCCATATCAGAGATCAGCTTGCGTAGCACCCAGATCTTCTGAAGAATCTCAGGTTTGATCAAGAGCTCTTCACGACGAGTGCCTGACTTATTCAGGTTGATCGCTGGGTAAACACGGCGCTCCGCAAGACGGCGCTCCAAATGAACTTCCATATTGCCAGTGCCTTTGAACTC
>JBFZCN010000178.1:0-2847 GCA_041307985.1 Burkholderiales bacterium | reverse complement strand
ATTTTTTACTAGCAATTGTGTTTTTGACGATTTTATTTGCATCGGGCGTACCTCAAATCCCTTCTAAATTAACTGAGCCCGATAAAGCCAGTATTGCCTATGAAGCAGGTATTTATCCTGGAGATACAGTGATTGCCTGGAAATCAGATGGCGATGAGTCGTTTAGATCCATTGCTAGCTGGAATCAGCTTAGATGGCGCTTATTAGATGCAGTGACAAGTTCAGAGGGTTTTGTTGTACAGGTACAAACTCCTCAAGGTTTGGTGCAAGACGTTGTTTTTAAAACAGAAAAAATGCCAATCTTGGCCCCAGATACTGATCCGCTGGCCAAGTTGGGGATTAAACCAGACGTGAGTGAACCGATTGGTATTTTTGAGCTCAAATTGGGGTTTTTTAAGGCAATCGGTGTTGCAAGTGAGAGAGTTTGGGATATCAGCGCTATTTCTGTACGAATGTTGGTGGGCATATTCACGGGGGAGTCATCGATCAAACAGATTGGCGGCCCTTTGAGCATTGCTGATATGGCTGGTAAAACAGCTCAAGTCAGCTGGCAGTCTTATTTGGGATTTTTAGCGATGATCAGCATCAGCTTGGGTATTCTGAATTTGATCCCATTGCCCATGCTTGATGGTGGTCAGCTACTGTATGATGGATGGGAATTGCTGTCTGGGAAGCGCATTTCAGATGGTGTTCAAAATGTATTGCAAAGAGTTGGTATGGGTAGCCTCGTATTTTTAACTATATTGGCTTTGTTTAACGATATTTCTAGATTGTTTTTACGTTGAAAATACATCATAAATTTATAAAAACCCCATTGGCTGCAATCGCAGTCAGTTTAATTTCAGCCCCCTTGATGGCGGCCGATCCATTTGTGGTCAAAGATATTCGCGTTGAAGGTTTACAACGTGTAGAGCCTGGCACAGTTTTTAGTTATTTGCCAGTCAGAGTTGGCGAAACTTTTACGGATGATAAAGGCGCTGATGCAATTCGCGCACTCTATAACACTGGCTTTTTTAAAGATGTGAAAGTGGAGTCCGACGGTCAAGTTTTGGTTGTCAGAGTTGAAGAACGTCCAGCAGTTTCTCAGCTAGAATTTACCGGCATCAAAGAGTTTGATAAGGATGCCCTTAAAAAATCCCTTAGGGCAGTTGGTGTGGCTGAAGCTCGTTACTACGATAAAGCTCTTATTGACAAAGCTGAGCAAGAACTCAAGCGCCAATATATTTCTCGTGGTTACTACGCCGCAGAAGTTATCACCACGGTTACACCCGTTGAACGCAACAGAGTAGCGATTGTGTTCAACGTTGATGAAGGTCAAGTATCAAAGATTCTTCAAATCAATATTGTTGGTCATCAAGCATTTAAAGAAAAGCAGTTGCGCGAGGAGATGCAGCTATCAACCCCTAATTGGTTGTCTTGGTATACCAAGAATGACTTGTATTCCAAGCAAAAGTTAACGGCTGACTTAGAGGCAATTCGTTCTTTCTACCTCAACCGTGGTTACTTAGAGTTTGTGATTGAGTCAACCCAAGTCTCAATCACGCCTGACAAAAAAGGTATTTACCTCAATATCAACATCAGAGAAGGTCAGCAATACAAAGTTGCCTCAGTGAAGTTAGCTGGTGAGTTATTGGGCAAGGATGAAGAGTTGACCAAATTAGTTAACTTAAAGGTGGGTGATGTGTTCTCATCAGCCAAGCTCACTGAAAGCACAAAAGCCATTGCTGATAAGTTGGGTGCCTATGGCTATGCCTTTGCTGCAATCAACCCGCAACCTAATTTGCAAAAAGATAAACAAGTTGTTGACCTGAATTTAATTGTTGATCCCGGTAAGCGCACCTATGTTCGCAAAATTAATATTTCTGGAAACAATAAAACTCGCGATGAGGTGATTCGTCGTGAGATGCGCCAGCTAGAAAGCTCATGGTTTGACAGCGAGAAACTCAAGCTCTCAAAAGATCGTATCAATCGTCTTGGCTATTTCACAGATGTGGAAGTGAATACTGAAGATATTCCGGGTACATCCGATCAAGTGGATGTTGGTATCAAAGTCGCAGAAAAGCCAACGGGTTCATTAAGTCTGGGTGCCGGCTTCTCCTCAACTGATAAGTTGATTTTGACCGCTGGTATTTCTCAAGAAAATGCGTTCGGTACAGGAACAAGTATTGGTTTGAATATCAACACAGGTAAAACCAACCGTACCTTGGCGATTTCAAACTATGACCCGTATTTCACTGAAGATGGCATCAGTCGTTTTACTGAGTTGTACACCAGAACTTCACGTCCTTTGTATTACACCGGTGACACTGAATACAAGATTGTTTCAACGGGTGGTAGCTTTAAGTTAGGTGTGCCGTATTCTGAGGTTGATCGCGTGTTCTTCGGCTTGGGTATTGAGCAATTGAACATGGAGACATCGATTAATACACCGCAAAGTTATGTGGATTATGTTGCGGCGTATGGCAAGAGTAATATGAACGTACCGTTCACGATCGGCTGGTCAAGAGATGCCAGAGACAGTGCATTGATTCCTTCTCGCGGCACGTATCAGCAGGTTAACTTTGAATGGGGTACGCCTGTAGCTGATTTGCAATACTACAGAGCCTACTACCAACACCAGTATTTCTGGCCTTTGTTCAAGGGCAATATCCTGTCCTTTAACGGCGAGATTGGTTATGGCGACACTTACAGTAATAAGCCGTTCCCAGTGACCAAAAACTACTTCGTGGGTGGTATTGGTTCGGTCAGGGGTTATGAGCCAGGTTCTCTTGGCCCATACAACACAAAAAATGGTGTCAATACACCTATTGGTGGGGCATCAAAATTAGTTGGAAATATCGAATATAC
>JBFZCN010000177.1:0-6745 GCA_041307985.1 Burkholderiales bacterium | reverse complement strand
CTTCACAAGTTGAAACAAACTTAAATGATTTGCTTGATCAACTCTCAGCGGTCATTGATATTCAAGCCAAGGATCGTCGCAACTTCTTGAAATTGGTATCAGAATCAAAAACTTTTGACTCGTTCCCTGTCAGAACTTTGCTCAACGATGTTGAAGTTGCAAAATTCACTGCGCAACGTTTTCGATTTCCAGGGGTTGAAATTCGGGCGCGCTTATTTAGACAATATCCATACGGTGAACTTGGCTCACATCTGATTGGCTATATCGGCAGAGTCTCACAAAAAGATCGCGAAAAATTAATTGCTGAATTAGACTCCAGCAGAAGCATGGACGAAGATTGGGCCCAAAGAAAAAACATCAATTTATTGGGCATGCCATACATTGGCAAGGTTGGCATTGAACAAAGTTATGAGCATGCTCTCAGGGGGTCTCCTGGATTTGAGCAAGTTGAAATCACGGCAGGCGGAAGAGCCGTTAGAACACTTTCAACATCTCCATCCACGCCTGGCAAAAATTTGGTGCTGGCTGTTGATATCAAACTTCAACATTTGGTTGAGCAACTGTACGGAAAAAGGCGCGGTGCATTTGTGGCAATTGAGCCACAAACTGGCGACATCCTCGCATTTGTTTCAAAGCCTAATTTCAACCCAAATGATTTTGTTGAAGGTATTGATGCAAGTACTTGGAAGGACTTGAATGAATCTTTAGAGAAGCCTCTTTACAACCGCCCCTTAAAAGGCACCTATGCGCCAGGATCCACTTATAAGCCATTCATGGCATTGGCGGCTCTTGAGACTGGCAAAAGAACTCCAAGTCAATCGATTGCTGATCCTGGCTACTTTATTCTAGGTAATCACACCTTCAGAGACGATAAGGTGGGGGGTCATGGCACAGTCGACATGGCGAAATCAATCGTTGAGTCTTGCAACACTTATTACTACCATCTGGCTCGTGATATGGGCGTCAATCCTATGCACGACTTCATGAAGCCACTTGGGTTTGGTCAAATCACTGGCATTGATCTTGAGGGTGAAGCGCGCGGCATTCTGCCTTCAACTGCTTGGAAAGAAAAAGCATTTAAAAAAACAGAGCAGCAAAAATGGTTTGAAGGCGAAACCATTTCTTTAGGTATTGGACAGGGCTACAACAGCTTCACCATTTTGCAATTGGCTCATGCCACGGCCAACATTGCCAATCAAGGTGTTGTGATGAAACCTCACTTGGTCAAATCAATAGAAAACCCCATCACCAAAGATCGCGTTTTGACCACCGCCAAAGAAAGTTACAAAATTGATCTGAAAAAAGAAAATATTGATGTGATCACCAGCGCTATGGTGGACGTGAATAAATTTGGCACTTCAGCTGCTGTATTCAAAGGGGTCAGCTACAACGCCGCGGGTAAAACTGGTACGGCACAAGTGTTTAGCTTGAATGCCAAAAAGTATAACCACGGCGCAACCCCTGAATTTTTAAGAGACCATGCTTTATTCGTCGTCTTTGCTCCAGCAGAAAATCCAAAAATTGCCATTGCCATGATTGTAGAAAATGCTGGCTTCGGTGCAGCTCATGCAGCCCCTATTGCACGTCGTGCTCTTGATTATTATCTAGAAGGTCGTTGGCCCAAGGAGGTTCCAGAATGGAAAAACGCTCCTTAATTCGCAAAATTGACTTTCTTTGGCGTGGCCTTGATAAAACTTTAGGTCTGATTGTTTTAGCCCTTGTGGCTATCAGCATCGTCACGTTCATTTCAGCCACCAGTGGCACTCATGTCAAATTTGTTGATCAAGCACGCAATCTAATTGTCTCTGTTGGTGTGATGTTGATTGTTTCCAGAATTCCACCTAAGTGGTTAGAAAAATCAGCCATTTGGATTTATACCATTGGCATTGCCTTGCTTCTTGCAGTGGCAGCTTTTGGCTTGATCAAAAAAGGTGCGCGACGCTGGGTCGATGTTGGCATTGTGATACAGCCCTCAGAAATCATGAAAATTGCGATGCCCATGATGCTGGCTTGGTACTTCCAGCGTCGTGAAGGTGTCTTGAAAACTTGGGATTACGGTGTGGCAGCCTTATTGTTAATTTTGCCAGTTGCCTTGATAGGGCGTCAGCCTGACCTTGGTACAGCATTATTGGTGATGGCATCTGGTCTTTACGTGATCATTCTTGCGGGGTTTCCTTGGAAGTACATTATTCCGGTGGTTGGAGTGGGCGCACTCGGCATTTTGTTGATCATCATTTTTGGCGGCTACATTTGCGAACCAGAAGTGAAATGGTACCTTCTTCATGAGTATCAAAAGAATCGTGTCTGTACTCTTTTAAACCCCGGCTCAGACCCGCTTGGCAAAGGCTTTCATACGATTCAATCCATCATCGCGATTGGCTCAGGCGGGCTATTTGGCAAAGGCTGGCTCAACGGCACTCAAGCACACCTTGAGTTCATCCCAGAAAAGCACACTGATTTTATTTTTGCGGTCTTTGCAGAAGAATTTGGATTACTCGGCAACATCATTTTATTGGGCTTGTTTGTTGCTCTGATTCAAAGAGGTCTCGCCATTTCATCCAACGCTCCAACACTCTTCACAAGACTTCTTGGTGGCGCTGTGACAATGATTTTCTTCACCTATGCCTTCGTTAACATGGGCATGGTCAGCGGTCTTCTACCTGTGGTCGGTGTGCCGCTGCCATTCATCAGTTATGGTGGCACAGCCCTTGTGACATTGGGCATTGGCATCGGTATTTTGATGAGCATCCATCGTTACCGAAGGCTCGTACAAAGCTAGGGTAATAAATTAAACTGTCGGGGCCTATAAGAAACGCAGGAAATATAAAGGCATAAAAAAAGCCCAGCTCAAACAGCTGGGCTTTTTAATATTGCGAAACAGCGAATTACTTCTTACGCTTATTCACGGCATCTTTAAATGCTTTACCAGCTGAGAACTTCACTGTCTTAGCAGCAGCGATTTTGATCGCTTCACCAGTTTTTGGATTGCGGCCCATGCGTGCAGCACGCTTACCAGAACCAAAAGTGCCAAAACCAATTAGCTGAACGCTATCACCTTTAGTAACAGCCTTCTTGATGTTATCCATGACTGAATTCAATGCAAATTCAGCTTTGGCTTTTGACAATTCAGATTCTTCTGCAATTGCGGAAATAAGTTCTGCTTTATTCAAGTGATGCTCCTTATCAATCATTATCGGATGGTTGCACGTAAAACACTACGTGCTGCAAATTGTAACCATAATTTTTGGAAAGAATATTAAATTTGAGTTAAATGTTTTAAGCAACAAATTAGCTAGCAATTTGTTATATTTATAGCCATGTCCTCGACTGTTTTTCTAAGCCCCGCTTTGATCAGCATAGCCGCCATCCTTTATGCAGGAAGCTTTTTCATCAATTCTTATGTCATGGGCTCGTTTTCATTCTCCCCCGAGGTATCTTGGATTTTTTTACCCGCAGGATTGAGGTTATTACTGACTTTGGTTTTAGATAAAAACGGCGCTCTAGGAATTGCCATCGCCTCTATCGCCATCAGCCTTGGCTTCTACTTTGAAGATCCAATCCTAGGCATCGGCGCAGGAATTATCAGCGGTTTTGCGCCATACATTGCGAAACTGCTTGTTTTTCGAGACTCTGTCACAAACCCGGACCTCTCACAACTCGACGCCAAGCAATTGCTCAACTGTGTCTTTGTTTTTTCAATTGTCAGTCCGTTGATGCATCAAGCATGGTACTCACTTAACAAAGAAGATAACCTCTTCTTTGAAAGCTTGGGTGTGATGATCATCGGAGATCTAATTGGTACCTTCATTATTATTTATTTTGCGAAAGCCGCAATCTTTCTTTATAAGAAAAGATCTTTTAATCAAAATGCCTGAATACCTTCACTAAACCAATGAAGGCTTAATCCCTATTTTGAGTATTGATTTGATGCTTTAGAATGATCTCTTCTTTCACAAGAAGAGTGTCTTATGACTAAAGAAAATAATCACTTCTCCACAAGAGAAGCAGAAAAAACAGATGTTAAATTAATTGATAGCAAAGAATTGATGGGCAAGTCCAATTACTTGGACATTGCGCATGAGGGTGAAGTCTACCGACTGAGAATCACCAAATACAGAAAACTAATTCTGACCAAGTAATTAATCAACAATCAAGATGTCTTTTACAAAATGACCTGTGTCACCAAAGCAGGTCGTTGGTATACCCACGTGCTCTTCATACACCAATGAAATGCGTTTACCCATGCTTTCATTGATTTTTTTAACCACCAATTCATCATGAACCGTGAAGTTAAATTTTTCAGTTAAGGTTCCTGGCATATTGATCATTGCCAACTCACCCTCCCAGGTTTTACATACCCAACCTTTTTTAGAAAACTTTTGCACATACCCAGCACGCTCACCGGCTGAATAGCTCCAAGTTAAAACCAACCAGGTGTAAAGGCAGAAAAGCAAAACCAATACAAATAAAAATCCTAAAAATTTCTTCATGCTCACTCCGGGGTTGGATCATGCCAAGTTGGGTATTTTTGCATCACACTTAAAAACAAGGGTGACTCAAGGCGTTCATTTAACCATTGTTTTAAAAAAACAAGGTCCGATTGATCCATCCACTCTTGATCAACCATTGCAAACTGACGCACAAATGGAAATATAGCTATATCTGCCAAACTGATTCTTGGCCCCAATAGATAAGGACTTGTCTTTAGCTGCTCATTGATTGGGCCCAGAAATAATGATCTAGCCTGGCTCAACGTCTCTTCAAGAGAAATGTCTGGGTACCTGTCGGGATATTTGTATTGATCCAATAACTTTTTAAAAGGGCCGTCATTCTTTTCGACCCACTGATCAATGATGGATTCTGTCTGTGCAGAAAGCAGCTGATCTGGGTCAGACTGTTTTAAGGCCCACTTCATGATGTCGTAACTTTGTTCAATCACAAGACCATCGCTCTGTAATACTGGAACAGTTCCCTTGGGTGAGATAGCCAGTAAAGAAGTTGGCTTTTCTCTTAAAGAAATTTCTCTTATTTCAACACCAATGCCTGAATAAGCCAAAGCCATTCTTGCCCGCATGGCATAAGGACATCTTCTGTAAGAGTAAAGAATGTTTGAACTCATCAATTATTTTAGGTAAGCCATCTCTAACATTTTCACCAAGGCATAAACGCTTTGATTGGCCGGCGTTGGAATCTGATGAGCTAAGCCTCGCCTAACAATGTAGCCATTCAAATAATCAATTTCAGTTTTTTTACACTTCATCAAATCTTGCGCTGTGGAAGATTTTTGTTTTGTCATGGTCTTAGCAATTTGTTCATTTGCCAAAATGGCTTGCTCAGAGCTGATGTGAATGCCTTCTTTTTCTGCAACTACCAAAAACTCTTTGGTGATCTGCTCAATAAGAGTATTGATGTGTGTTGACTGAATCATCTGACCATATTCAATTTGGCCAATGCCAGAGATTGCGTTATAGCTACAATTCACCAAGAACTTTAACCACATATCGTGTTTGATATTTTTAGAAATACTGCAGGGAACATTCCCTTCATTTAAGTACTCTTGAAGCATGTTCAACTGATCAGGGCCGACTTCCCCGCTCTCTAGCTCACCAATCACCAACTCACCTCGACCAAAGTGCTTCACGTGACCAGGGCCCACCATGCCTGTTGCCACATAAACAACGGCTGGATAAACAGGGTTTATAAGCACTGTTTTTAAGCGCTCGCAATTATCAACCCCGTTTTGTAGACTTAATATGATTGCGTCTTTAGATAAGTAAGGCTTGATCTCTTTGGCAACAGATTCGGTGTCGGTGGATTTAACGCAGAACAAAACAAGGTCTGCGTTCTTGATGGCTTGATATTCGATGCTGGCTTTGACTGAAACATGCTCTTGAAAAGATTGGCACTCCATATATAAACCATTCTCTTGAATGGCTTTCACATGGTCTTGGCGCGCGACCAGGGTAACGTCGCATCCGGCTCTTGCTAGCAATCCGCCAAAGTAACTTCCAACAGCTCCAGCGCCAATAACGGTCACTGTTGATATTTTATTTTTCATTTTTTAATTTTACGCCTTTGTATCTAGTGCACCATCAGCAAATTAATCAAAAATCCTTTAGAGTGGGCTAGATATACACACTCAAAAGGCAAGCTCATGAAAGCATTCTTAATTGACCCCAATAAAAAAGAAGTCACAGAAGTTGAAATTGAGCCAAGCATTGAAGCAATTCAAGATTTGATTGGCTTTAAAACAGTCGATGCAGATGAAATCGATGCTAATTTTGATCAACTGTTCTTTGATGAAGAATGCTTTATTCGCCAACAGGGCCAAGTTGGTCGCTTCAAGGTTGATAACTTGGCACCAATTGCTGGTAAGGGAGTGGTTGCCAATAGCGCTGATAATGGCAAAACACTCGCCGGCCCTCAAGTCACCTTGGAAACCCTGAGCAAACGTGTCACATTTTTGTGATTTAAATGGCCATTGATAAAAACAGTTATCAAATCGATATCTCCGATGGCATTGTGCTGATCAAGAACCAAAATACCACGATTGCTTATTGTCGATTTTTAGATTCTGGTGATATTGAGTACATCTATGTCAATTTGGCTTATCGTCGCCAAGGCTATGGCAGGATTTTGATTGATGAAGTAAAAAAGATCACAGGCAAGATTGGCCAGGTTCATGAACCAATCTCACCCCTGGGCTCTCAGTTCTTTAAAGGTATTGGAATTCTTTAAATACTAC
>JBFZCN010000176.1:0-3624 GCA_041307985.1 Burkholderiales bacterium | reverse complement strand
ACGGTGCAAATGACGCGTTCAATTGAGGTCGATCCTGCTTTGATGAAGCGTTTACAAAGCTCTTTAGGTAACTCGCAGTTGGTGGAGTTGGTGGGTGTGATTGCCACTTACAACATGGTCTCTAGATTTTTAGTTGCTCTACAAGTCACCCCCGAACACTGATCGAGGGCGCGGATTAAACCCGTGATGGCTGCCCGCTTTGCGCAGACATTTCATTAACCTTAAAGCTACTAGCTAAAGAGCTAATATCCAAAAGTTATTTATATGACTAAGATTATTCAAGATAAATAGCTGAAAGTTATAAAATTTTGAACGAAAACGGCCACCTTTACATCATCGATGACGACGCTTCAATGTCCAGATCCTTGGCGCGTATGCTAAAGAATTGTGGTTATTCCATCGAGCCATATGATTCGCCAGAATCATTTTTGGAAAAATCAATTCCAGTTTCTCCAGCAGCCATTCTTTTGGATATGCGCATGCCAAGAATGTCAGGAATTGAATTGCAAAAGAAACTAAAAGAAATGGTGCGTGAGACCCCCATCATTTTCATATCAGGTGAATCCATGCCTCACGAGATTGTGGTGGGCATGAAACAAGGGGCGATTGATTTCTTGTTCAAACCATTTAATTTGGATGATTTGTTGCGCTGCATTCGCAATGCGATTGAAAAAGACAAAGAACACTTTCAGTCAGTGACTCAGTCAGTGAGCATTAATCAACGTTACGAGTCTTTGACGCCCAGAGAAAAAGAAGTTTGTGAATTGTTGGTGGAGGGTTTGATGAACAAAGACGTGGCTATTCGCTTAGGCACCACGGACGCAACCATCAAGGTTCATAAATCAAGGGTCATGGAGAAGATGAGGGCAACTTCTTTACAGGAATTGGTCCGTTTATATGCCTTGGTGAAGAATAAGCTGTAAGGCTTTGATGAATTTAGGGTTTTAAGCCAATTGTCAATGTTAAAATGATAAGATTGAGCCACAGAGCTCATGGAGACAGCATGACAATAGGGTCAAAAAATAAGGTTGAAACTCTGCCTGAAATTCGGGGGGCGGTGCTCAAGGCTGGCCGTGAAAAGCTAAGACTTGAGATTCCAGACTTAGCAACTAAGGCATGCCTGTCAAAAAAACATATTACTGAGCTTGAGCAGGGTGGCGTCAGCAGTTTTTATTCGGAATCTCACAAGATTTTAGTGGCAAAAAAAGTTGCCAAAATTCTACAAATTGATGAGTCCTTGGTCTTGGTTCACCCAGATGGTGATTTATCTCAACAAGAGTCATTGCCTTTTGATGCAGCCGTTGAAAATATACGGCAATATTCAAAAGTTCAAGAAGCAAAAGCCGTCAAGGAAGTCAAAGCAAGTGCTTCCGAAGTAAATCCAGCTGCCGAAGAATTTAATCAACAAACTGCTAAACCAGCAGCGGCAACAGCAGCGGCAGCGGCAAGTAAACCAATGAAAGTCACTTTAGAGAACCTTCAATCTGGTGGCGAGATAGATAATTCAAGGCCGCAACTTAAAGGTTCTCGCAAAGGCTTAATGTCAGTCTTGCTATTGATCTTGGTTGCTGTTGGTCTTTACTCCAGCAAAAATGACATCATCGCTTTGTTCAGCAAGCCAGCGGCACAACCTCAGGCAGTGGTGGTTGAGGGGACTGCGCCTCAAGAGCCAAAAGATGAGGGAGCCAATTCTACTAATCCAGCAAGCCCGGCAAATCCATCTAATCCATCCACTCCATCTGGAGCTACACCAAATTCAGCTGCACCCGCAGCAGCCAATGTGGCAGCCGTTCCGCCGCCATTACCGTCAGATGTTAGTTGCCCTAAGCCTGATACGAGTGTGACAGAGCAATCAGTGATCGAGCCTACCAAGCCTGGCAACTTTGTTCATGTCAATGTGCAGTCAAGACAAATTGTTTGTGTGGTGGACGCCACAGGAAAGTCAATGATGCAATCGATTGATGCTGGTGCTGGCTATACATTTGGTGGTAAAGCGCCATTCACTATTTTGACCAATGGCTTGTCACAAACATCGGTTTACTTCCAAGGTAAGCGTGTTCGACCGCCCAATGAGCAAGCAAGAACGATGCGCATTAAAGAGTCATCTGTCAATTAAAAGATTGCCAAACAAAAATTAATCAAAGGGGCTTCGGCTCCTTTTTATTTATCTGTCAAAGACCCAATTAAAAACAGGCAATAAAAAACCCGACCGAAGTCGGGTTCTTATAGACACAACACCAAATTACATTGGGTTGATGTTAGAAGCTTGCTTGCCTTTTGGGCCAGTTGTTACTTCAAAGCTAACCTTTTGGTTTTCTTTCAAGCTTTTGAATCCGTTACCTTGAATCGCTGAGAAGTGAGCGAATAAATCTTCACCACCACCATCAGGAGTAATAAAACCAAAACCTTTTGCGTCGTTGAACCACTTAACAATACCTGTTGCCATTACTGAAATTCCTTAAAAAAATTAAACGTGGTGATTTCTCACCTTTTCTTTGCAGGGCTGGAAGATTCAACTAACCGAATCACCCATTTTGAAAAATGGAAACGACGGAAGCTACTTGAAGACCTACGCGCTGAGTATCGCACAATTTGAATAAAGGGATATGATTATTTAATCAGGGCTTTTACTAGGTTTTATGGGGGTAAAACGCCCAAAAACAGGCATTTTTGGCAAAAAAAGCATTTATTGAGCTTTGGGCTCATAAAAATCAGGCTTTTTTCGCCCAATTCCTTGGATTATCTGCGTTTAAATCCTCAGCGAAGATTTAAAGTCTGTTTTATCCTCTAGCCTACCCAATAAAAAGAAGAGATAAAAACAATGAATACGGCAGAAATTACCAAAATTATTGATGAAAACATCAAGGCAAGACGCTCAATTCGTGCTTTTTTGCCCACTGAAGTAAAAAAACAAGATATTTTGGACATCATGAATGTGGCGGCTCGGGCCCCATCTGGCACCAACACGCAACCTTGGCAAGTACACGTTGTGCAAGGAGCTGCCAAGCAGGCCATCACCGATGAAATCATGAGTATTTTCAATGATCCTGAGGCACTTAAAGAGCACACCGAAGAATATAACTACTACCCAGCTAAATGGGTGGATCCTTATTTGGCGCGTCGCCGCAAAGTAGGTTTTGATTTGTACGGTTTATTGGGTATTGGAAAAGAAGATAAAGATAGGATGAAGTCACAAGGTGCACGCAACTATCAATTCTTCGACGCTCCCGTAGGAGTTTTCTTCACGATTGATCGAGTCATGCAGCAAGGTAGCTGGTTTGATTACGGTATGTTTGTGCAAAACGTGATGTTGGCAGCAAAAGCCCGCGGCCTTGATACATGCCCGCAAGCCGCCTTCACACAATTTCATCGAGTGATTGCAAAGCATTTGAACCTTAATGCAGAGCAACAATTGATTTGCGGCATGTCATTGGGCTACGCTGATCAAAGCAAGGTTGAAAACACTTTGACCACCGACCGTGAAAATGCCGAAAGCTTCACATATTTTTTTAACTAGGCTGATTAAGTATTTTTATAGGTAATTTTTTTAGTCAGACTTTTCAATTCAATGATCCACTGCGTTTGGATAATCAGAGAGATGATGGGTAGTAAGGTATTTTTGAT
>JBFZCN010000175.1:0-2927 GCA_041307985.1 Burkholderiales bacterium | reverse complement strand
TCGATCTTCAAATTGATCTTCAGATCAATTTTTTCTTGAGCGGTCATATCAAAATGACCCCCCACCCCAAGGCTTGAGAGTTTGAGGCGGTTGGCAGAACCAGGAATGGCCAGATCAACATTCTTTAGGTTCAAGAGGTAGTCACTTTGCACACCGCGCGCACCGCTTGGGGCATAGTTGGCAAATTCTGTGGCTTGGAATTCAACATCCTTGAAAACATAGTCAGTTTTTTTGACCTTGTCTTTGATGGCAATTTGACTATTTTTTAATTGAAATTGATCAATCTCAATTTTTAGACTCGATGGCTTTGCATCAGGTTTTTTTAAAGCCTGGATGGCCTTGATGAGCTCCAGAAAATTCCATTGAGCCACACCCTGCTTATTGGATGTGCGCTGCAAAAAGATGTGGGCTTGGTCAATCTTGATTTCTGAGAGGTGAACTCGGCCAATCAACACATGGATCAATTCAGCGTTGATACTGAGATGGGTAATATTGATCAGTGGTCTGACTTCAACTTTCGACCCTGAATCTTTTGATACTTTTAAGCCATGAATGTCTAGTTTGAGTATCCACGGTGATACCTGGAGTCTTTCATAGCTGATCTGATGGCCAATATTCTTGCCGTATTGATCAACTGCATTTTTGATGGCCCCTGGCAAAAAGATGGCCAAAGCTGCCCAGAAAATCAAAATCAGGGCTGCTAATCCCAGCCCCGCCCTGATGATGATTTTTTGATATTTCATGCCCGAATAATAAATTGACTGAAGGTCTCAGGGATGACGTGTTTCTAGACTTCTTTAGACTGCTTCTATTTGGTAACCGGAGGAACCACGGTGCTCCTTGGGGCGACCGTCAACATCACATTAGCCTTTCCACCAAAGCCACCCTCATCAATTTCAATGGTGGCAGTTCTGTCTTTTTTAACAAACACCAAGATGCTGTTTTTTGATTTGGTTGAAGAAACCAAGGTCCATCCTGCTTTTTGGAATTGATCCCTAAAGAACGTGAAGGTTTCATTGGCATTTTGTGCGGAAGTGATCGCCACACGACCCGCCCAACCATCGCCACTACCCAAGATGAGGGAGTTTTCATTATTGATGCGTGCGCCGCCTGGCATGGGCATCTCACCCAGCAGTTTTGACTGGATATCCTGAACTGTTTCACCGTCTGCATTGGATAATGGGGTTGTGGCACAGGCACTCAATCCCAGGGCGATGGTGATGATGGAGCTGGTGAGTAATTTATTCATGGCGAGCTTTCCTGAATGACATATTTATTCAATAAAGATAAGGATACACCCAGTCACTGAATTCATAGCTTGATTTAATCTAATCAATTGATGTCTACAATCCTTTTGGATTGAATACTTAAAATAGCAGAGTGTATTTGAAAGTGTGATAGCTAAATTTCCTTTATGGAGATGAAAGCTTATTTTGAGTTTATTTATTTCAAATTTTCCCCAATAAATAATTTAGTGACCCAATGTCAATAGGTGAAAAAATTTATTTTGCGGAATTTTTTTTATAACTTATCCACAGTTTGTGTGGACTACTTGATCTCAAACTTGAAAAAGTCCTTATTTGTTAATGGTCGAGCTGGGCTGCTTAAAAATTAGGCAGTAATGGGTCATGCACTCAATGGGTGAATTATTTTTGTTCGAGCTTTGTAAAAAAATTTTATTAATTTGCTTGACAAAGAAAAATCTCGCCGGCCTTCTCTTCAATTTGTAATTTAATCAGGCGTGATCCATGCGGACATGGTCCAGAAATACATTCGCCAGTATCAGGTAAATATTGTGCATCGTGCGACGCACAAATGATGGCTGTTTTGTCATTCGTGAAGAATTGACCTGGCTGCCAATCCAGTTCCATCGCCACATGAGCACAGCGATTGAGATATGCATGAGCCTGACCATCAAATCGAATCACAAAAGCAGGTAATGTTTCATCAACACGGTGGTCAATCGATCCAACCATGCCAGCAATATCTGAAGTGCGAACCATGAAACGAAAGCCTACGTCCTGATCTTGCAGGCGATCACTCGAACAGATGCGGTGACCCGCTTGAATCAATGGTTCAAAGTCATCTTCAGGGGCATTGATTTGATCAGATGAGGACATGGGCTGGCTTTCAGTGAATAGGGGTTAATTGGTGCTTAATCTGGGCTTGATTGCCTGCTTTAGCAGATAATCCAATAATATTAAGAAATATTGTAGACATGTCATTAATTTCAGCAACCACCAAAGCAGCTTTAGAAGAGCTTTTAGAAACTGCCCTGCGCCCTGCGCCTGCAGATTGGTTAGGAATTCGTTTTCGGGGGCAGATGATTGGCTATGTTCAGCCAGACTACATTGCCACCATCAAATCCTATATTGAAGATACTGAGACTCCTGCCCTGGCTCTTTTTGGAGAGCATTTACATCTTGAGAATCTCCCCCCATTTTTACTCAGTCAAGAACTGCAAGATTTGGCTGAGTTTTTAAAGAAACAAGGCTTGGCTCCTGGTTGGCGCAATGAGTCTTATGCTTGGTTGGATGAGCATGGTCACGAGCGCTTCAGAATGGAGCGCGCGGTGTTTCGCTCACTGGGTCTGCACAGCCGAGCCTGTCATATCAATGGCCATAGCTCGAATCATGAGATGTTTTTGGGTATGCGCAGTCCTGATAAAGCCACCGACCCGAATATGCTTGATAACTTAGCGGCTGGTGGCTTGAGTGCTGATGAGACTTTGCAACAAGGCGTGCTTCGTGAGCTTTGGGAAGAGGCTGGGGTTCCCATCGAGATTGCCCGTTTGGCTGAACCAGTGGGCCATATCCATGTGAGACGAGTGGTAGAACCAAAGGGTCTGCATGATGAGAGCTTGTACACCTATGACTTGTTGATCCCTGATGAATTTGAGCCCAAGAATATTGATGGCGAAGTATCAG
>JBFZCN010000174.1:0-9516 GCA_041307985.1 Burkholderiales bacterium | reverse complement strand
GGTAAAACAACCAGCATTGGCAAAATTTGTCACCACTTTCAACAATCTGGGCACAAGGTCTTGCTGGGCGCAGGCGACACCTTCAGAGCAGCCGCTAGAGAGCAGCTCATTGCCTGGGGTGAGCGGAACCAGGTGGCAGTCATCGCTCAAGAGAGTGGTGATGCCGCAGCAGTCGCTCATGATGCGGTCAAGGCTGGACAATCACGTCAGCAAGACATTGTGATCATTGATACGGCCGGCAGACTATCGACCCAAGCCCACCTGATGGATGAGCTCAAGAAAGTCAAACGAGTGATCGGCAAGGCACAAGAATCGGCCCCACACGAGACTATTTTGGTGATTGATGGCAACACAGGTCAAAATGGCATGGCGCAGGTCAAGGCCTTTCATGAGGCCCTCAATTTATCTGGAATCATTGTTACCAAGCTCGATGGAACAGCCAAAGGCGGTATTTTGTGTGCGATTGCCTCAGAGCTATCAGAAAACCCTCCCAGCGTTCTAGCGATTGGGCTTGGCGAGCAAATGTCTGACTTAAAGCCTTTTAAGGCTTCAGAATTTGCTAAATCCTTGATTCCAAAATAGTTTATTCCTTTATAAATCATATGGTTATACATAAATTAGCACTCTAATATCAGGAGTGCTAATATAGAGGTATGACAAATATGAGTGCCATGATTCCGATGCAATTGAATGTGGGCAGTGTTGATGCCTACATCTCAAGCGTTAACCGTCTGCCCATGCTAAGTGCATCAGACGAGATTCGCCTTGCCCGCGAATACAGGGATCACGAAGATTTGGACGCAGCCAAAACCTTGGTGATGTCACACCTTCGCTTGGTGGTGTCTATTGCTCGACAATACCTTGGCTATGGCATCCCTCATGCAGACTTGATCCAAGAAGGCAATATTGGTCTCATGAAAGCAGTGAAACGATACGACCCTGAAAAAGGCACGCGTTTGGTGACTTATTCGATTCACTGGATCAAAGCAGAAATTCATGAATACATTCTTCGCAATTGGAGAATGGTCAAAATTGCCACAACCAAAGCTCACCGTAAATTATTTTTTAATTTACGCAGCAACAAACCAACTTTGAATGCTCTATCTCCCTCTGAAATTGATCATCTTGCCAAAGCGCTGGATGTTCGGCAAGAAGATGTGCGCGAGATGGAAAAAAGATTGAGCGGTGGTGATGTAGCGATGGAAGCAGACTCATCAGACGATGAATCTTATGCCCCGATCAACTGGTTATCAGATACCCGCTATGAGCCAAGCGAAGTATTGGCGCGCGAAGAAGCACGTCAAATACAAGGTCCAGGCATTGAAAAAGCTTTGGCTAGCTTGGATGATCGCAGTCGCAAGATTGTGGCATCACGCTGGTTAGACGTGACAGATGATGGAACCGGTGGAAGCACCTTGCATGATCTTGCAGCAGAGTTCAATATTTCTGCAGAGCGCGTGCGTCAAATTGAAGCGGCTGCACTTAAGAAAATGAAGCTGGCTTTGACTGCTTAAACAACTTAAAGCAGTCAAATCACAGCCTACTCAAACAAAGCTCAAAGCAACTTTTTTAAATCTTCCGCGATAGGCTTAGGGCCTTGCTGATGCTTTAAAAATAGTCTTAGCTGACCCTTGGTGTCAAACACGTAACTGCCCGCTGTGTGATCAATGGTGTAGCTTGTTGGGCTGTTGCCCGGTACCTTTTTATAAAACACTTTAAAGTCTTTGGTGATTTTTTCTAACTCTTCAGTTGATTGTGGTCGTAAACCCAAAAAGCGTTTATCAAAAGCCGGGACATACTGAGACAACAGTTCTTGAGTGTCACGCTCTGGATCGACCGTGACAAACATCACCTGTACACGACTGGCATCCTTGCCCAATAACTCCATCACACCTTGCATTTCAGTCATGGTCGTGGGGCAAACATCTGGGCACTGGGTAAAACCATAAAACATCACCACCAACTGTCCCTTGAATTCAGCTAAATTTCTTTTCTTGCCGTTATGATCAATCAAAGAAAAATCTTTTCCGAATGCTTTGCTGCCCGTGATGTCCACATTATTAAATTTGAGATTTTGATTAGAGCAGGCCGTGACACCGAGGACAATTAAAAGAGCAAGTAAGGCGCGCGCAAAGAAACGTTGGTCAAGTATTTGAAATGTCATAGGTAGTGATCTATTAAAAGGGCTGCGAATAATAATGAAAGATAGATGATAGAGAACCTAAACGTTCGTTTAGCAAGATCGTCCGAATAATTTCTGTAAAGTGCAATGGCATAAGCCAAGAACATACCACCCAATACCAAGGCTGATGCCAAATAAAAATAACCGCTCATCTTGTAAATAAATGGCAGGATCGTGGCTGCGATCAAAACCAAGGTGTAGAGCAAGATGTGCAAGAGCGTGAATCTTTCGCCATGCGTGACAGGCAACATAGGTAAACCAGATTGCTTGTAGTCTTCACGACGGTACAAGGCCAAAGCCCAGAAATGCGGTGGCGTCCAAGTAAAGATGATCAACACCAATAGCCAAGCTTCAGCCGGTAAATCATTGGCCACTGCTGCCCACCCTAAAGCTGGCGGCATAGCTCCAGACAATCCACCAATCACAATATTCTGCGGCGTTGCTGGCTTGAGCAACAAGGTATAAATGATGGCGTAGCCAACAAAAGTAATGAGCGTTGCCCACATGGTTAACGGGTTTGCAAAATTCCACAGCAACACCATCCCGGCTAAACCTAACGCCAATGCAAACACAATGATTTGTTTTTGGCTAAGCTCGCCAGTCGCTGAAGGTCGCCATGCAGTTCTTCTCATTTTGGCGTCCAGCTTTTGCTCAACCAAACAATTCACTGCAAACGCTGCTCCAGCCAACAACCAAATGCCAATAGAGCCCCCAATCAACACTGACCAAGGGACCATTCCGGGCGTGGCTAAAAACATCCCAATGATGGCGCAAAAAACTGCTAACTGTGTGACTCTGGGCTTGGTCAAGGCCCAGTACTGTTGCCATTTTTTCATTGGTGCCAAGCTTGCTTGAGTCATGAAGAAAGCCTTTCATGCTCAAGATTAACAACTCTGATCATCACAAATACCATCGCGGCTGCTCCACCGGTATGTAATACAGCTGCCAGCAATGGCCAATCTAAAATAATATTGCTCATACCTGTTATCACTTGTAAGAGGCCTAGGCCCAATAATGACATCGCCCATAACTTCATTGTAGATGTTGGATTGGTTTTAGAAATGAGCCACAACTTAAAGGCCAAGTAAAAAACTGCAAGTACGGCAAATATCGCACCGACTCGGTGGGTCCAATGAATGGCTCTTAATGCTTCAATGCTTAAATACGAACCATCAACAGACTTACCAAGGTCGCGCCAGAGTAAAAACCCTTCAGAAAAGTTCATCTCTGGGTACCATGAGCCATGACATAAAGGAAAGTCATCGCAAGCCAATACTGCATAGTTGGTACTCACCCAGCCACCTAAGAATATTTGCAAAATCAAAACAGCTAAAACAATCCAGGCAATTTTCTTAAATGGCACATCCGTCTTAATTGGTCTTACATTTACATTGGTTTCCAAACGCGAACTCAAGCTTGATAAATAAGTCAGCGCTGCTAACAAAGTTAAACCCAACATCAAATGAATCGTCACAATCACTGGTTGCAACTTAAGCGTTACTGTCCATGCACCAAATGCACCCTGAATACATATCAAAATCAAAATACCGATAGAAGTTCTGCTGATTTTTGTGCCAATGGCCTGCTTCTTAATCGAAGACCAAACAACCATGATGATGATCAAAAACCCAACGCCCATGGCAAAGTAACGATGCAGCATTTCTATCCAAGCTTTACTCAAGGTCACTGGTCCAGTGGGCATTAAGCTTTCAGCCTCACGTATCTGGGCTAAAGCAGCAATCGGATTTGATACGCCATAACAACCAGGCCAATCTGGACAGCCCAGTCCTGAGTCAGTTAAGCGCGTGAATGCGCCAAACAAAATTAAATCAAATGTAAAAAATACAGTGAGTAGCACCAAGCGATGAAAATTAAATTTCTTAAATTTCCACCACATCACCAATATCAAAACTGCGCCAATGGCAGCTCCAATCAAAAGTAACTGAATCCAGGCGATCAAGCTCATGTTTAATTAGCCTTACCCGTGGCATTCCACTTCAATAATTTTCCTAGGTCCTTAGACACCTTTTTAAAGTCAGGGACCTCCTTGTCGGTGTCAAACCGCATCATTCTGTCTGCGCGCGGATCCAATAAATGAATCGATGATTTTTTACCGTCTAATTCAAGCCATTTTTCAACTTCACCTTTTTTAACAGGATCTTTTGGCATCCTCACAAATGTGAACCCTGCAACTTCTTGATCGTAGGCCTTCGCTATTTCAGGATCAATATCACCTTGATCGGTGACTAACCACACCAATTGCACCCTCTGACTCTCTCGACCCATGGCCACTCGTACTTGGCGCATCAAATACATTAAATTGACGCACGAGTCATTTCCCACTTTGCACTCTGTACTTGGACGTGCGATCAACATGGTCCACTTGCCTTGAAGTGAAGCTTCAATTGAATCAACAGGTGCAGCTTGAACTGGATAAACCAATTCTCCGATTTTTGTATTACCGCCTGATGGCTTGATCACATAAAAAGTGAAGTAAGACACAATCACTGGAGAAGCGCATACTAGAAATAATAAAATCATCTGAATACGTCCACGCTTGGTGGCCGCATCAATGCTCTGCCCCTCCGAAGCTGGAATCAGTGGATTTAAATCACTGTCTTTATTCATCAATTTTTTTCCTTAAGATACCTGTAATTAACCAAAATAAAAGTGCAAAAACCGTTAATGCAAACCACTGAAAAGCATAACCCTGATGCTTTTCAACGCCTGTTGTCATCGACGGCCAATCCCTTTGTAATCCATCATTATTTGCTGTGGCAACCTCTCTTAAAACAAATGGCAAATAATCGAAATTCAAATACTTGGATTGTTTTTTAATATCAAGATTTTGCTGAATTTTTTGACTTTCTGCTGACGCTCCTTGAGTACCCATGCTCATGACGCGTGAAGGATACTCAAACGCCAAACCCTCAACCTGAACAGGCCCTGATGGTGTGCTGATCTTAGGTAAGGTCTCTCGATTCATGCCATCTCTTGGGGCCCAGCCACGGTTAATCCATAATAATTTTTGAGTCCCATCTAGCTTCAGAGGCGTCATCACTAAAAACCCTGTAGAAATCCCCGTCTTAGGATCCCTGCCTTGAGGATGAGGTCTGTTTTCTAACCACACCGATTGATCTGCCAAATAAACACCTCTAGCGATCACCCTGTGGTGTTTAACTTCACTGAGTTGCCAATCTTTGTCATTGGCCAATAATGGGCGTGACTCCTCTTTTTTAGCAATATCCGCTGCAAGCATTAACTTTTGCTGCATTCGATCTAATTGCCAAAAACCTAAAGACAAACCTATCGAGCAAACAATCATTGTTGCAGCTGTTGCAATCGGACGCGATAAAACTAATCTTCTCAACATAAAGCAATGATACGATGTACCCCTATGAATTGGATTATCCCTATAGCTTTCTTGTTAATTTTGGGCAGCCTGGGCTCCGCTCTGTTTTATATGATGCGTGACAAAGGCAAAAGCTCGAAAACTGTTTACTCTTTAATGCTTCGCATTGGTTTATCTGTTGTGCTCTTCGCTGGCATTTGGGTTGCTCATACCTTGGGCTATATCCAAAGTACTGGCATCCGTGTTTCGGCTTAGCCAATCAGAACTGACTGAGTCAATGCAAGCTAAGTCAACACCAGCTCAATAACACCTACTACCGTATTAAAAAACGCCGCATTTGCGGCGTTTTTTAATGTTTCAAACATTACCAACTGATCGTCATTTACATCCAATAAATCACAACATAAAGACCGAGCCACACCACATCCACAAAGTGCCAGTACCATGCAGCACCTTCAAAAGCGAAGTGGTTTTCTGGTGTGAAGTGGCCCTTGATCACACGAACCAAAACAACCGCCAACATGATGGCGCCCATTGTGACGTGGAAGCCGTGGAAACCAGTCAACATGAAGAATGTAGAGCCGTAGATGCCTGAGCTTAATTTCAAGTTCAGATCCTGGTATGCATGAATGTACTCATAAACCTGGAAGCACATGAAAATCGCACCAAGTGCAACCGTGGCTGCCAAACCTTGAATCACTTGCTTGCGGTGACCTTCGCGCATCGCATGGTGAGCCCAAGTAACGGTTACACCAGAAGCTAACAACAAAATAGTGTTGATGGTTGGGATTGGCCATGGACCGATGGTCTTAAAGCTCTCTACCAAACCAGATGGGCCAGCATTTGGCCAAGTGGCTGCAAAATCTGGCCACAATAATTTGTTATCAATATCACCCAACCAAGGCATGGCAATACTTCTTGCATAGAAAAGAGCCGAGAAGAAGGCGCCAAAGAACATGATTTCTGAGAAGATGAACCATGCCATCGACCATCTATAAGAAACGTCGACGTTCACACTGTTCATACCAGTTTCAGCCTCATTGATGGCTTCACCGAACCATACATACAAAGAGGCAATGGTCCAAAGAATACCGGCCAAACAAAGCAACATACCAAATGTGCTGCCGTTAACCCACATTGATGCACCAGCACCAAAGCCAAGCAAACCTATGCTTGTAACGATTGGGTGGCGTGTTGGAGCCGGCACATAGTAATACGGGGCTTTAGTAACACTGGAAGACATACTCTCTCTCCTAAAAAATCAATTCGATACAACTGCTTTGACAATGAACAACAATATTGTCATAAAAATAATTGCGCCCAAAGTACCAGCAAGCACAATATGAACAAAAGTCACAGATGCCATATCAGCATCCTGACCAGACCTCTTTCTTACTCCCAAAAACCCCCATAAAACTGCTCTCATGGAGATTAAAAACATCATGATGGAACTTCTTTTTTGATTTTCCATCCTAAATCTTTGACGGCTTTTTATTATGCTCGCCAGTGATCACTTTCTGTCCAGCGCCAACCTCAAAGAATGTGTACGACAAAGTAATATTTTTAATACCTTTTGGTAAAGCTGGATCAATGATAAATACCACGGGCATTTCTCTTGATTCATTAGGCTTCAAAGTTTGCTCTTCAAAACAAAAGCACTCCAATTTAGTGAAATGCTCCGTGGCTTGCATCGGTGCATAACTTGGAATGGCCTGTGCTGAAATATTTCTACCCTGAGCATTCACAACCTCATAGACAACCTGAATCATTTCACCGGGATGAACTTGCATTGAGTTTTTGACTGAGCGAAATCTAAAAGGCCCTTGAGTATTTGAATCAAACTCAACGGTGATTAATCGTGATTCATCCACTTGGGTATTTTTACTGGTCGCATGAACAGCGCGCGTTCCATAATTATTTTTACTGGTCACCACGTTGATGCCAGTCACTTCGCACAGAACCCTGTACATCGGAATCAACGCATAACCGAAAGCAAACATGGCCGCACTAATGACCATTAGTTTGACCAACATCTGTCGGTTGTATTGGGCTAGGTTAAATGCCATGATCAGCCAAATATCATTTTCTTAGCAACAATTCCCACAAAAAAGGCAGCTGCAACCGTAAACAACACAAGACCCAAGCGACGATTGTTCGCGCTTGGATTTTGTGTTTTTTGATCTGATGTTGTCATCTAAAGTCCGCGAAGGTTAATTATTTAACTGTTGGTGGAGTTTCAAATGTGTGGAATGGCGCTGGGGAAGGAATTGTCCACTCCAAACCATTGGCACCGTCCCATGGCTTGTCAGCTGCTTTTTGACCACCACGGTATGTTGGCAACACCACAAACAACAAGAAATAAATCTGCATCAAGCCAAAGCCAAGTGAGCCAATGGAAGCGATTGCATTGAAGTCAGCAAACTGAACTGGGTAGTCTGCATAACGACGTGGCATACCAGCAAGGCCCAAGAAGTGCATTGGGAAGAAGGTGATGTTAAAGAAAATCATTGAGCCCCAGAAGTGAACTTTTCCACGGAACTCATTGACCATGTAGCCCGTCCACTTTGGCGCCCAGTAGTAGAAACCTGCAAACAAAGCAAACAAAGAACCTGCCACCAAAACGTAGTGGAAGTGAGCCACAACATAGTAGGTGTCTTGTAACAAGATATCAATTGGGGCAATGGCCAAAATCAAGCCTGTAAAACCACCCATGGTGAACACGAAGATAAAACCGATTGACCACAACATTGGAGTTTCAAAGGTCATTGAACCTTTCCACATGGTTGCAATCCAGTTAAAGATCTTTACGCCGGTTGGAACAGCAATCAACATAGTCGCGTACATGAAGAACAGCTGACCTGTTACAGGCATACCAGTTGCGAACATGTGGTGCGCCCAAACGATGAATGACAAAATCGCAATTGATGCTGTCGCATAAACCATTGAGCTGTAACCAAACAATCTCTTACGTGCAAATGTAGGAATCACTTCACTGACGATACCGAATGCTGGCAAGATCATGATGTAAACCTCTGGATGCCCGAAGAACCAGAAAATATGCTGATACATCACTGGGTCACCACCACCGGCTGCTGAGAAGAAGCTAGTACCAAAGTGACGATCTGTTAATACCATGGTGATCGCACCAGCTAGAACTGGCATAACAGCGATCAATAGATAAGCAGTGATTAACCATGTCCAGCAGAACATTGGCATCTTCATCAATGTCATGCCAGGAGCGCGCATGTTCAAAATAGTCACGATGATGTTAATTGAGCCCATGATGGATGAAGCGCCCATCAAGTGAATAGCAAAAATCGCCATGTCCATACCTGGGCCCATTTGCACTGATAGGGGTGCATACAGAGTCCAGCCAGCAGCAGTTGCGCCACCAGGAACAAAGAATGAAGTTAAGAGCAACAAAGCTGCTACTGGCATGATCCAGAAACTGAAGTTATTCATGCGAGCAAATGCCATGTCTGAGGCACCTACTTGCAAAGGAATCATGTAGTTTGCAAAGCCCACGAAGGCCGGCATGATCGCACCAAACACCATGATCAAACCGTGCATGGTGGTGAGCTGGTTGAATAGCTCTGGACGAATAAATTGCAAGCCTGGCTGGAATAGCTCTAGGCGAATACCTAAAGCCATAATACCGCCAGCGATCAAGCTGAAGAATGAAAAAATCAGGTACAGCGTACCGATATCTTTGTGGTTGGTGGCGTATAACCAACGTCTCCAACCATGTGGATGATCGTGTGCGTGATCGTCGTGGTGATCGTGTGCGTGACTTACTGTGCTCATAGTAGCTCCAATTACCTATCTAATTTAGTTATTTTGCTGCACGTGCTGTCGTGAAGTCTTTTGGCTGGATCAACTCACCAGTCTTATTACTCCATGCATTACGTGTGTATGTCATAACAGCCGCCAACTCAACATCATTGAGTTGCGTGAACTTCGGCATAGCGTTCTTACCCTGCAA
>JBFZCN010000173.1:0-5154 GCA_041307985.1 Burkholderiales bacterium | reverse complement strand
GGCGGCACGATCACCGCCACGGCTTTAGCCGTGATGGCAGCACGGGATCAGCACCCAGCAGCTAGCTTGACCTTGCTCACGACCTTGTTGGATTTTTCGGACACAGGCATCTTGGATGTCTTTGTTGATGAATCATTGGTTTCTCTTCGAGAGAACAGCATTGGTGGCAAGGGTGGTGGTAAGTGTGGCATGTTGCGTGGCGTTGAATTAGCCAACACATTCTCATTCTTGCGCCCCAACGATTTGGTATGGAATTACGTGGTTGATAACTACTTAAAAGGCAATTCACCACCGCCATTTGATTTGTTGTATTGGAATGGTGACTCCACCAACTTGCCTGGTGCCATGTACTCTTGGTACTTAAGACATTTGTATTTACAAAACGAACTCAAAGTTCCTGGCAAGTTAACTATTTGTGGTGAAAAAGTAGATCTTGGCAAAATCAAATGCCCGGTTTATCTCTATGCATCACGTGAAGATCACATCGTGCCATGGTGGTCCGCTTATGAATCCGTCAAGCTCTTAAAGGGCGCCAAAGTACATTTTGTTTTGGGTGCATCAGGGCACATTGCTGGCGTGATCAATCCACCGGCAAAGAAAAAACGTAATTATTGGGCTAACTCCAAAGCGCCCGCCACAGCCGATGCATGGTTCGATGGCGCAAAAGAAATTCCTGGCAGCTGGTGGCCCGATTGGACTGATTGGTTAAAGCCATTGAGCGGCAAGAAAAAAGCAGCACCAAAAAATTATGGCAACACGAAATACAAAGTTTTAGAAAAAGCGCCAGGTTCTTACGTTAAAGAAAAGGCCATTGATTAATCGTTTTATTGAGTCATTTTTTGTTGATGTATCGAATTAAAAGGGAGTTAGCATGAGTCAGAAGGTCGCGTATGTAACAGGTGGTATGGGTGGCATTGGCACCGCTATTTGCCAGCGTTTAGCTAAAGATGGTTTTAAAGTGATTGCTGGTTGCGGTCCTAATTCACCAAGGAAAGATCGTTGGTTGGGTGAGCAAAAAGCACTGGGTTTTGATTTCACAGCCTCTGAAGGCAATGTGGGTGATTGGGAAAGCACAGTGGCGGCTTTTAACAAAGTGAAAGCTGAATTTGGCAAAGTGGATGTGTTGGTGAACAACGCTGGTATCACTCGTGATACCGTGTTCCGCAAGATGACCCCAGAAGATTGGCGCGCAGTGATCGATACCAACTTGAACTCATTATTCAACGTGACCAAGCAAGTGATCGATGGCATGGTTGAAGCAGGTTGGGGTCGTGTGATCAGTATTTCTTCTGTGAATGGTCAAAAAGGTCAATTTGGTCAATCCAACTACGCCACTGCCAAAGCAGGTATCCATGGTTTCACAATGTCTTTAGCTCAAGAAACTGCTGCTAAGGGTGTGACTGTGAACACAGTGTCACCAGGCTACATTGGCACAGACATGGTCACGGCGATTCGTGAAGATGTTCTTGAGAAAATCATCAATACCATCCCAGTCAAACGCCTTGGAACTCCTGATGAGATCGCATCGATTGTGTCTTGGATTGCTTCAGATGAAGGTGGTTTTGCCACTGGTGCCGACTTCTCATTGAACGGCGGCTTACACATGGGTTAACAATATACAATAAGGTATATTGAAGTGCAGTAATGTAGGGCTTGATTTACCCATACAATATGGGTATTCAAGCCCAACTTATTAATTATGGTCACTAAAAAACAATCCGCCAAATCTGCTGGTGTCAGAACGATTAAGAAGTATCCTAATCGTCGCTTGTATGACACCCAAACTAGTACTTACGTCACATTGTCAGATGTGAAGAGCTTGGTGCTGGCGCACGAAGAATTCAAAGTCTTGGATGCCAAGACTGAAGAAGATTTGACCAGGGCCATTTTGTTGCAAATCATTTTGGAAGAAGAGGCTGGTGGTGTGCCTTTGTTCACCACACCGATGCTATCTCAAATGATTCGTTTCTATGGCCACTCCATGCAAGGCGTGGTGGGCGGCATGTTAGAAAAAAATATTCAATCTTTCATTGATCTGCAATCGCAGTTTGCTGAGCAGTCAAAGCAAGGTGGCGCAACCCCTGAGAGTTGGGCGCAATTCATGAACGTTCAAAATCCCATGATGCAACAAATGATGGGTACTTACGTTGAGCAAAGTAAAAATCTTTTCACGCAAATGCAAGAAAAGATGAAAGACCCAGCGAATATCTTCACTGGTTTTCCTTTCACACCCCCCGATAAGAGCGATAAATAATTGAGCGGCAAGATTGGTTTTGTCTCCTTAGGCTGCCCTAAGGCTTTAGTTGATGCTGAGCGCATCGTGACGCAGTTGCGTGCCGAAGGCTATGAAATCGCTAAAGACTACGCAGGCTCTGATTTGGTGGTGGTCAATACTTGTGGCTTCATTGATTCAGCCGTTCAAGAGAGCTTGGACGCGATCGGTGAAGCCCTGGCAGAAAATGGCAAAGTGATTGTCACCGGTTGCTTGGGGGCCAAGAAGAATGCTGATGGCTCTGGCGTGGTCACCTCAGTTCATCCAAAAGTACTGGCCGTCACAGGTCCGCACGCTACTGATGAAGTTTTAGAAGTCGTGCATCAGCATCTACCTAGAAAACACGATCCATTTGCAGACTTGGTGCCAAAGGCTGGCATCAAATTAACGCCCAAGCATTACGCTTATTTAAAAATATCTGAAGGTTGTAATCATCGTTGTACGTTTTGCATCATTCCAAGTTTGCGTGGCGATTTGGTATCAAGACCGATTGGCGATGTCTTATTAGAAGCCCAGCACTTATTTGAAGCCGGCGTTAAGGAATTATTGGTGGTATCACAAGACACCAGCGCCTATGGCGTTGATGTTCAATACCGCACAGGTTTTTGGGATGGTCGCCCAGTCAAAGCAAAACTTTTTGACATGGTTGAGGCCTTGGGCAAGTTAGCCCGTCAACATGGTGCTTGGGTTCGTTTGCATTATGTCTATCCTTATCCGCACGTTGATGACATCTTGCCATTGATGGCAAATTTTGCCGATGAGGGCAGTGGCGTGGTTCCGTATTTGGATATCCCAATGCAACATGCGCACCCTGATGTTCTAAAGCGCATGAAGCGACCTGCGAGTGGCGAAAAGAATCTTGATCGTATTGAAGCATGGCGCAAAGCATGTCCAGAATTAACCATTCGCAGCACCTTCATCGCAGGTTTCCCTGGCGAAACAGAAGAAGAGTTCAGTTATCTACTGGACTTCATGCGTGAAGCCAAAATTGATCGTGCGGGTTGCTTTGCCTACTCTCCAGTGGAGGGTGCCAAAGCCAATGAATTGGCAGGTGCCTTGCCTGATGAACTCAGAAACGAACGTCAAGCAAGATTCATGGAAGTCGCAGAAGAAATCTCAACCCAACTTTTGCAAGCAAAAGTTGGTAAGCGCATCAAAGTCTTGGTTGACTCAGTCAGCTCAAAGGGTGGTATCGGACGAAGTCAGTCTGATGCTCCAGAGATTGACGGCCTGGTTCATTTATTGCCAACAGACAAGATTTCTAAAAAATATAAAGCGGGTGATTTTGTTAAAGCCACAGTGCTTCAAACGCAGGGTCATGACTTGATTGCGCAATTGTAATTAGCTCTTTTCCCTATATATCTAGGGCATTTCATGGGTGAATACCCCTAGTATTCCCTAATAGCTTGGTTTAGACAGTTACTCGTAAGATTAGCCATACAGACTAGTTGTTTCTATTCATAATAAGTACTTAAGTACTCAAGGAGTTCCAGATGGCGCGTGATGTAGTCGTTCTTAGTGCAGTTCGTTCTGCAATTGGTGGTTTTGGTGGTTCATTGAGCAGCATGGAGCCTGCTGAGTTGGCTGGTACGGTCATGAAAGAAGCGGTGAACCGCTCTGGAGTTGATCCTAAACAAATTAATTATGTGACTGTTGGTAACTGTATTCCGACAGAATCACGTTTCCCATATGTTGCACGTGTGGCAGCGATTCAAGCAGGTTTGCCAATGGATTCAGTGGCGATGTCTGTGAACCGTTTATGCAGCTCTGGTTTGCAAGGCATTGTGACAACATCACAAGCGATCATGTTGGGCGATTGCGATTACGGTGTTGGCGGTGGTGTTGAAGTGATGTCACGCGGTATTTATGGCGCACCTGCCATGAGAACTGGTGCGCGCATGGGTGACACCAAAATGATTGACTTGATGGTAGCTACATTGACAGATCCATTTGGTGCAGGTCACATGGGTATCACTGCAGAAAATCTAGCGGCTAAGTGGAACATCACTCGTGAAGAGCAAGATGCATTGTCTGTTGAATCTCATCGTCGTGCAGCTGCCGCGATTGCAGAGGGTCGCTTCAAGTCACAAATCACACCGATCACCATGCAAACACGCAAAGGTGATGTGGTGTTTGATACGGATGAACACGTTAAGGCAAGTACCACGATGGAAAGCCTTGGCAAAATGAAGCCGGCGTTCAAAAAAGACGGTACGGTGACAGCAGGTAACGCTTCAGGCATCAATGACGGCGCCGCCTTCTTTGTTTTGGCATCTGCTGACGCAGCAGCCAAAGCTGGTCAAAAACCAATGGCTCGCTTGGTATCCTATGCATTAGCTGGCGTGCCGAATGACATCATGGGCGAAGGCCCAATCCCAGCATCTAAGATTGCTTTGAAACGTGCTGGTTTAACGATTGATAAGATGGACGTGATTGAGTCTAATGAAGCTTTTGCAGCGCAAGCAATTGCTGTATCAAAAGGCTTGGAACTTGACATGACTAAAACCAATCCAAACGGTGGAGCGATTGCATTGGGTCACCCAGTTGGTTGTTCAGGCGCTTTCATTGCAACCAAAGCCATCTATGAACTACATCGCACCGGCGGCAAATATGCTTTGGTGACCATGTGTATCGGTGGCGGACAAGGTATTGCTGTGGTGTTTGAGCGTCTCTGATCAAAAATGAATCAGCAATAATTAGTAAATAGTCTCAAATAAAAAACCGCTCAAACAGAGCGGTTTTTTTACGTAGAGATAATGAACAGTTATTCAAGGATTCAATCCCTGAATCAATCAAAGAAGATCTAAACAAGCATCCAAGCCCACATGATCAAAAGCCAAGTCAGCTTTTTCTTTCACGATTGGTTTTGCACGGTAGGCAAT
>JBFZCN010000172.1:0-12854 GCA_041307985.1 Burkholderiales bacterium | reverse complement strand
CCAAACCATTCCAGTTGAGCATTTCATCAGCGGCCTGTTTTAAAACTTCTTCAGGAAGCGTTGCTGGCCCTGGTGCGAAGTTAAAAACGCGGCGGTCAAACATTCTCCGGCTCTCCACCCTCATCTTCTTGAGTCGCTACGCCATCAATTGTTTCATCCGTCGATTCATCATCACCCTCATCATCATCGCTCTCAGCAATGCGCTGTAAACCTGATAATTGAGTGCCCTCATCGACGTTGATCAATGTCACACCTTGAGTGGCACGACCCATTTCACGAATCTCAGCAACACGCGTACGAACCAACACACCGCCTGTTGTGATCAGCATGATTTGATCTTGTTCTGACACCAAAACAGCCGCAACCACTTTACCGTTGCGCTCACTAGTTTGAATCGCAATCATGCCTTTAGTGCCGCGACCATGTCGGGTGTACTCTGCGATTGGTGTGCGCTTACCGAAACCATTGGCAGTTGCAGTTAAAACACTGCCCGGCAATGGTGCGCCATTTTCATCAACAGCATTGGTTTGACCCTCAACTTCAGCAGGTGCTACCAACATGGCGATCACTTCATGTGACGCATCTAAATTCATACCGCGAACACCGCGAGCTGTTCGACCCATTGGTCTCACATCGTTCTCATCAAAACGAACGGCTTTACCAGCATCAGAGAACAACATCACATCGTGACGACCGTCTGTGATCGCAGCACCCACCAAATGATCGCCTTCATCTAAGTCAACGGCAATGATGCCGGCCTTACGTGGGTTTGAGAAATCTGACAAACGTGATTTCTTCACCACACCTTTGCGAGTTGACATGAACACATATTTGTCATCTTCGTAGGCTTTGATTGGAAGAATCACTGTGATTTTTTCACCCTCGACCAATGGGAAGATGTTCACAATTGGTTTGCCACGGGATGCGCGACCACCTTGTGGAACTTCCCACACCTTCAACCAATACATACGGCCGCGGTCTGAGAAACACAAAATCGTGTCATGGGTATTGGCAACGAATAAGGTATCAATCCAGTCTTCGTCTTTGGTTGCAGCGGCCTGCTTGCCACGACCACCGCGTTTTTGCGCACGGTACTCAGACAAAGGCTGGCTCTTCATGTAGCCACCGTGAGACAAGGTCACCACCAAATCTTGTGGAGTGATCAAATCTTCTGTGAACAACTCAGTCGCATTCATCTCAATGCGTGAGCGACGACCTGTGTCATTGCCCGCCTGACCAAACTCAGCCTGAACCGCTTGAAGCTCTTCTGTGATGATGACGGTGATACGCTCTGGCTTTGCCAAGATGTCTAATAAATTAGCGATCTCAAGCATCACTTCTTTGTACTCACCAACAATCTTGTCTTGCTCAAGACCGGTCAAGCGCTGTAAACGCATTTGTAGAATCTCTTGGGCCTGACCTTCTGATAAACGATACAAACCATCTGCTTGCATACCAGCAGCAGGATCTAAATCTTCAGGGCGGAATGAATTGCGGCCACCAGGCGCATCCTTTTCTGCACGCGCCAACATCTCACGCACAACTTCAGAGTCCCAAGACTGCAATAACAACTCACGCTTGGCTTCAGGCGGTGTTGGTGCTGCCTTGATGATTTTGATGAATTCATCAATATTGGCAAGGGCCACAGCCAAACCTTCAAGCACATGCCCGCGCTCGCGCGCTTTACGAAGTTCGAAAACAGTTCGACGAGTGACAACTTCTCTGCGGTGTGACAAGAAGCAATCCAACATTTGCTTCAAGTTCAACAAACGTGGCTGGTTATCCACCAAGGCCACCATGTTCATACCAAATGTATCTTGCAGTTGTGTGTATTTATAAAGGTTGTTCAGGACCACTTCAGGTACTTCACCACGCTTTAACTCAATCACAACGCGCATACCGGATTTATCAGATTCGTCACGAATATCTGAAATACCCTCGACTTTTTTCTCAGTGATGAGTTCGGCGATGCGCTCAAGCAAAGTCTTTTTATTGACTTGGTACGGTAATTCGTCAACGATGATTGATTGACGTGAACCGCGCTCCATATCTTCAAAGTGAGTCTTGGCACGCATCACCACACGACCACGGCCAGTTCGGTAGCCATCTTTAACACCCTGGATACCGTAAATGATTCCAGCGGTCGGGAAATCCGGAGCAGGAATGATTTCCATCAAATCATCAATCGTGCACTCTGGATGATTGAGTAAATGCAAACAAGCTGATACAACTTCGTCCAAGTTATGTGGAGGAATGTTGGTGGCCATACCCACAGCAATACCCGAAGATCCATTGATCAATAAATTAGGTATTTTTGCCGGAAGAATTAATGGCTCTTTTTCGCTACCGTCATAGTTAGGCCCGAAATCGACCGTTTCTTTGTCTAAATCGTCTAATAATTGATGGGCTATCTTCGCTAAACGAATTTCCGTATAACGCATCGCCGCAGCGTTATCACCGTCCACAGAACCGAAGTTACCCTGACCATCCACAAGCATGTAACGCAAGGAGAAATCCTGTGCCATACGAACGATGGTGTCATAAACCGCCGAGTCGCCATGGGGATGGTACTTACCGATCACGTCACCGACGATACGGGCAGACTTCTTGTAGGCCCTGTTCCAGTCGTTATTTAGCTCATGCATCGCGAACAAAACACGGCGGTGAACGGGCTTTAACCCATCCCTCACATCGGGTAAAGCTCGGCCCACAATGACGCTCATGGCATAGTCCAAATAGGACCGGCGCATCTCGTCTTCTAGGGATATTGGGAGTGTCTCTTTGGCAGCGTTATTTTGTGTAATTTCCATCAGAAGATTTTATCACTCACAGACTGTTATTTATATGATTTATAGTGTTAAAATGCTGGGTATCCAATTTGGATCGGCCTCCACATAGATAATTTGAGGAATAAAAATGAAAAAACTACTACAACTTCTTGCTGTCGCTGGTATCGCTATCAGCTCCAGCGCTTTTGCTCAAAAATCAGTTGATAACTGGGTAAACAGCACAGGCATCGTTTGGAAAAACGGTACAAATGAACTTTGTTGGCGCAATGCCAACTGGACTCCAGCGACTGCTGCTCCAGGTTGTGACGGTGCCATCGCTGCCGCTGCTAAGGCTGCACCAAAACCTGCTGGCGCTAAAGTAACATTGAACGCTGACGCATTGTTTGACTTTGATAAATCAGCTATCAAGCCTGCTGCCAAAGCAAGCTTGGACAGCCTGGCTGGCAAGGTAAAGAGCTTGACCCTTGAGGTGATCATTGCTGTTGGTCACACAGATTCAATCGGTACTGATGCTTATAACCAAAAATTGTCTATCCGTCGCGCTGAATCAGTTAAAAAATACTTGGTCAGCCAAGGTATTGAAGCTAAGCGCATCTACGTTGAAGGCAAAGGCGAGTCACAGCCAGTTGCTGACAATAAGACAGCCGAAGGTCGCTCTAAGAATCGTCGCGTACAGATCGAAGCAATCGGTACACGTAAGAACTAATTTAATTTAGTCTAGTTTTACTTAAAACCCGGCATCGCCGGGTTTTTTTATGCCTTCTTTTTCTCCAAAGCTCTGAATCAGGGTGGCCATCCCAAGCTTTCAACAAACTTCTAGTCACTTGATTAGAATAGAGTCATGAATGCAGATCAAACAGAATTAGATAAATTCAGCGCTTTGGCACATCGCTGGTGGGATCCCACGAGTGAATTCAAGCCCTTGCACGCCATCAATCCACTCCGCTTAGATTGGATCAATCAACATGTTGGTCTTGAGGGCAAGCGAGTTCTGGATGTCGGTTGTGGCGGAGGTATTTTGGCCGAATCCATGGCAAAAATGGGCGCAAAGACCAAGGGGATTGATCTTTCTAAAAAAGCCCTGCAGGTTGCAGAACTTCACAGCCTTGAAACCTCTGTTGCGGTTGACTATGAATTGATCAGCGCAGAAGATTTGGCCCAAAGAGAAGCTGGTCAATATGATGTTGTGACATGCATGGAAATGCTTGAGCACGTGCCAGACCCAATGAGCATCATTCAGGCTTGTTCAACTTTGGTGAAGCCTGGTGGGCATGTTTTCTTCAGCACCCTGAATCGCAATCCAAAGTCTTACTTATTCGCCATCATTGGCGCTGAATATGTACTTCGTCTGCTACCCAAAGGCACACATGATTACAAAAAATTCATCAAGCCTTCAGAACTCAGTCAGTTTGTACGTCAAGCCAATTTAGAAATGACTGAGTTGATGGGTATGACCTACAACCCATTCACAGAAGTTTATTCATTGGGTCGTGATACTGATGTTAACTACATGATTGCAACATCGAAAAGTAATTAATGTCGAATTCAGCATCTCCATCGAATGGAATGAGGAAACCTCTTTACGAAGGGGTCTTCTTTGATTTAGATGGCACTTTGGCTGACACGGCACCTGACTTAGTTGCGGCAGCCAATCTGCTGCGCATCAAAAGAAATTTAAATCCCCTGCCTTATGAAGTATTACGCCCGCGCGCTTCAGCAGGGGCTCGGGGCTTAATTTTTGGTGCCTTCGGCTTTGACAAGGACCATCCAGAGTTTGAAGAACTTCGTCTTGAGTTTTTAGCGAACTACGAAAAAAATATTTGTGTTAACACCACGCTGTTTGATGGCATGGCGCAAGTACTAGATGACCTCGAGTCTTCTTCTATTACCTGGGGCATTGTGACCAATAAGTCTGAACGCTTGACTCATCCTTTACTGAACCTGATGAACTTGGCCCAGCGCAGCCAAGCCATCATCGGTGGGGACACAACCCCATTTGCAAAGCCGCACCCTGCCCCAATCCTCAAAGCTGCAGAAGTCTGTTCTGTGAACCCACTCAATTGCATTTATGTGGGCGATGACCTCAGAGACATTGAAGCTGGTAAAGCAGCTGGTATGAAAACAGTGGCTGCGGCTTATGGCTATTGTGGATGTGATGAGCACATCAGCGAATGGGGTGCCGATCACATCATTCAGCATCCATCAGAATTAAGCGCCATTCTATTGGCCAGTTGATTGAGCATGCATTCACCTGAATCAACTCAAAATCAGTCATCAAACAATCAAGCTGTTTCCGTTTCTACTTCAATTTCAACTCCCAGCCTAAAAGAAGCCTTTTGGTTTTGGCTCAAACTTGGGTTCATCAGTTTTGGCGGACCGGCCGGTCAAATTGCCACCATGCACCAAGAGTTGGTTGAAAGAAAAAAATGGATTTCTGAAGAAAACTTCCTTCATGCTTTGAACTACTGCATGCTTCTGCCTGGCCCTGAAGCACAGCAATTAGCCACTTATTTGGGGTGGCTGATGCATCGCACTTGGGGCGGCATCATGGCGGGTGTTTTATTCATTCTGCCCTCTTTGCTTTTATTCATTGGCTTGTCTTGGGCCTATCTGATTTTTGGCCAACAAACATGGCTCATCACTGTATTTGACACCATCAAACCAGCGGTCATTGCGATCATCTTTTTTGCCGCTTACAAGATGGGTAAAAAAACACTCACCAATGTTTCATTAACTGCTGTTTGTTTGATTACTTTTATATCTTTACTTGTATTCAACATCCCGTTTCCACTGGTGATACTCGGCGCAGGCATGGCTGGATTGATTTATTGCAAAGTAAAGCCAAGTAAGCCGGTTGAAGTTAAAGCTGAAGCTGAAGTAGTAAACCAAACCAAATTAAGCCCTCAACACTTTTTTAGGATTGGTTTATCTGGAGCACTTCTTTGGGCAATCCCTTTTGTACTACTGATCACCGTGTTTGGCTGGGGTAATACCTACAGTCAAATGTCCTGGTTCTTTACCAAAGCCGCCTTCTTAACGTTTGGCGGCGCTTACGCCGTATTACCCTATGTTCACCAAGCAAGTGTTGAACATTTTCAATGGCTGACATCAACACAAATTTTAGATGGCCTGGCTTTGGGTGAAGTGACGCCTGGTCCGTTGATCATGATTGTGGCATTTGTAGGTTTCTTGGCTTCCTTTAAACAAGAATTGCTCGGTATTGAAAATCTATTTTGGGCAGGTGCACTTGGCGCAGTCGTGGCAACATGGTTCACTTTCTTGCCATCATTCATGTTCATTCTGCTTGGCGCCCCTTTGGTCGAGGCGAGCAAACAATATAACAAGCTCAATCAAATTTTAAGATTTATCACTGCAGCAGTTGTTGGCATGATTCTTCATTTGGGCAGCTTTTTCATGATGCATGTGTATTGGCCTCAAGGTTTTACACAAAATCCTGAGTTACTTTCGATTGCTATAACGGTGGTCTCTCTTTACCTCTTATTGATGAGACGCTGGTCAATCATTCAAATCATTGGTCTATGCCTCTTATTCGCTGGCTTTCGAGTGTTTGTTTTATAAATAAATCAATAATTTAAGACTGTTGCTCAATACCATGGGAAAATTGAGCCCATTCAATTGTCTTATGCGCTTTATTACCCCATGAAATCCTCCATCACCGCCGACATCCTTGAGCGCTCAAGCTTCGATGAAATCATCGATGTGCGCACACCTGCGGAATATGAGGAGGATCACATCCCAGGCGCCCTCAACTATCCCGTCTTATCCAATGAGGAGCGCGTCATTGTTGGCACGATGTACAAACAAGCATCTCCATTTGATGCAAAAAAAGTGGGCGCAGCATTGATTGCAAAAAAAATTGCCTCGTACATTGAGTCTGAGTTTAAAGATAAGCCAAAAAACTGGAACCCCCTGATTTACTGTTGGCGTGGCGGCAAACGCAGCGGCTCAATGACGCACATCCTCCGACAAATTGGTTGGAATGCTCAGATATTAGATGGCGGGTACAAGTCTTATCGAAAAGAAGTGGTCACTAAGCTCAACGCTTTGCCTCAGCAATTTACTTACCAAGTGATCACCGGTCAGACTGGCAGCGCTAAAAGCCGTGTTTTAGAAAAAATAAGTCAATTGGGCGCACAAGTTTTAGATTTAGAGCAACTGGCCATTCATAAAGGTTCAGTTCTTGGCAACATTCCCAATATTCCACAGCCCAGTCAAAAAATGTTTGAAACCAAACAGATTCAAGCCTTGGAAACATTTGATTCAAGCAAGATTGTTATCGTCGAAGCTGAGAGCCGAAAAATTGGCAGCCTGCACGTGCCCGATGTTTTATTAGAAACCATGCGCAAAAGTCCTTGTATCAAGATTGAAGCCAGCATTGAAGCCAGGGTTGATTTTTTGATTTCAGACTACGATTACTTTATCCAAGATCCTCAACATTTGATCAGCACCATCGATTACCTCAAGGATCTGCACAGCAAAGAAACCTTGGAGCGCTGGAAAACGCTGGTTCAAGAGGGTCAGTGGCCCACATTGGTGAGCGAGTTACTTGAACAGCACTATGATGCCCTCTACCGGCGCTCACAAAACTCTAATTATGTGAATTACGAATCAGCCAAAAGCTATAACACCGCAGACTTATCTGCCAAAGGAATTGATATCTTAGCCAAGCAAATATTGATGGGGCACCATCATGCATAAAACCATCTCTCACGAAACCGCTCATCCACCCATTAGCTGGGACGAAGGGGAAACCACGCACTCATGTCGTTGGCGCTCTGAAAAAGGTTTGCCTCCACCCAAAAAGCTGATCATTGCAGATGACACACTCACCGCCGATGAAGCTTACCGCGTTGCTTGCGAAGGTACTGGCATCATTTGGCGAGGCGACTTTCAAAATGCCAAGCAATTACTACAAGCGATGTCTCGTCGTGCCGACAAGCCTTCTAAGAAAAGCATCCGCAATCAAAAGTCCTCAAAGAACAAGCAAGAAGGAGTTATCCCTCTCGCTGTGCCGATGTCAGAGACCTTTCATAAACATCGTCTCACCCAATCACAAAGAAGCCGAACACTCGGTATGCTTTTGATCCAAGTGGAACCTGATCACACCATTGCCTTGAGAAGAGCGCCCGATGTGAGCCAAGCTTGTTTGGCAGTCTATGGTGCTGTTACTGAGCCCTACGTGATGTCTTTAAGAGATTTACTTGGATTCATTGGCTCATTGGAGTGGCGTAAGAATGGTATGGCGCTGGATGCTCTCAAAGATTTAGGTGATGGGCGCATTCATCCTCATTACGGGGTATTCGCGCCCGTTCGCTCGGAATATATTGGGCTGCTAGAAAAAGCTCCTTTCCCAGCTTCTGTCACTAAACAATCATTGGCTTTTGATATCGGTACAGGCACAGGTGTTCTAGCAGCAGTTTTGGCCAAACGCGGCATTCAAAAGATTGTGGCAACAGACCAAGATGAACGTGCGATTGAATGTGCCACAGAGAACATCGAAGGTTTGGGTATTGGTAAGCAAGTGAAATTACTACAAACCAATCTTTTCCCTGAAGGTCAGGCACCCTTGATTATTTGTAACCCTCCATGGGTGCCAGCAAGACCAAGCTCACCGATTGAATATGCCGTGTATGACCCAGACAGTCAAATGCTCAAAGGATTTTTAGCTGGCTTAAAAGATCACCTCACCCCTGATGGTGAAGGATGGTTAATTTTGTCAGATCTAGCAGAGCACCTAGGCTTAAGAGCCCGCGCAGAGTTGTTGTCATGGATTGAAGCAGCAGGATTAAAAGTATTGGGGCGCAATGATGTCAGACCAACTCACATCAAAGCCCTTGATACTCAAGACCCTTTGTATCGCGCCAGAGCGGCTGAAGTAACTTCTCTGTGGAGATTGGCCGCTGCTTAATACAAATTAATCTCTAATGGCGATAAGAGATTTGAAGTTAAAAGACTTGAAGAAAGAAGAATAAGAAAAGAAAAAAGCCTCATCCGAAGATGAGGCTTTTTAATTGGTGGAGCCGGCGGGGATCGAACCCGCGTCCGTAAATCCTCCACATAGAGTTCTACATACTTAGTTGTGTCATTTAGTTTAACCAATCAGTCACGGACCAACACGTTACCAATCAGCGATTCACTAAATTTTCGAGTTACACATCGTGACATTATGTAACCTTATCTCTTGTAAATGACCCTGATCTAACTTGCGTTAGCTGACCCAAGAGAGAATCAGTTCAGGGGCAACCGCAATTAAGCGGCTAGTGCGAAACGTTCGTCGTTTGCAGTTATTGCATTCCCATTGTTTTACGAGATGACGGGTCCTCGGTATGCCCTCAATGCTTTGCAATCCACGTCGAAACCATGTCGGCCCCGATATACGCATATCAGTAGTTCTATTTTATTCCTTTTGTCAAAAAAGCGCTGATTTATTCCAAAAGACTCATTTCTTTTGCCCTTAACTTTATCTTGACCTGCTCCAGCAAATCCTCCCAAACCTCTTTGAGATCCTGCGTGATCCTTGGGGAAGGAGAAATCCAGGCCAAAAGAGAGCCCTCGTCATCAAACATCTCAATTGAATACAGGTCTTCCTGATGATTGATGAAGATTTTAGATGTCTGACTCAAATGTAAGTGGCAATTGAACTGCTGATTACTGAGATGTAGCCAATCTTTGTACTCACGTACTTCATCAACGATTCCGTCATGAGATTGTTTTGCTCCATCATTTTGCACAGTGATGATCAGGGGCAACTTTGCTTGAACAGCCGAGTTCAATAAGAATTGTGCCACCTCAAATTCAACAAGCTCTTTCTGATTAGCGTAACGCTCTTCAATCATTGTGGCCAAGACACCCTTGCCTAAATTTTGATCATGCTCTAATTTTTCCTGAACAATGACTCCTGGGTGTTGATTTGAATCAGCCCATTTTTTAGCAAACTCATCAAAATACCAATGATGGCTGTGGGGCAACAGAAACATCTTATGAACCGGTTCTCCAAATTCATTAAAGAATTGAATACTTCGTTGTAAAACAGTGGATTTACACTCCTCAAAAAGATATCCATACTCCCAACGATCAAACATCAAAAGCATCGCCAATTCATCAGAAAGAATCGTCCCGATGTCATCGCTAACTGAGGCGCGCTTATAAAAGGCTAAATTTTCATGAACGGCGTGAGTATTTCTTGTCAGACTCATGACCTCGCCAAAGCCTTGAGCATCGCGAATGATGTTTGACCATGATGGCTTGAGTCTGATAGCCCTTGCCAGATTGGGAGATGACTTGATTGATTCTAATTTTGTGACGCCCACATGGGCATCTATTAATTCAAGCTCTGTGACATTTAGAAGCGATGCTATCTCTCGATGGCGGTGTTTCTTTTCAACTCTTAAAGAAGCAAAGCTTTTACGAATATCGTGAAGTGTGCTGCACATAAGCCCTCCTATAAAAATAGGCACTGGCTTGCTAAAGGTTATTAACAGCTGGCTTGTGCGAAATGGGTGAACTGCAATCACCATCTTACATGAGAATCATTCTCAACAATGGCAGTGTGGAAAAGATCAGTCAACCCACTGTGGATCTTTCATGTGTATGGCCATCAAGGTTCTGATGAATAGCCCCACAATCAAGATAGTTGTAAAGATCAAAGAAATATAAGCAAGGTATATGGCGGCTGGTACAAACAAGGCGTAGTTAAATACCGCTACTGTGAATGATGCTGATGGGAATGAATAAGCCCACCAAGACATGAAAAAAGGTAGTTTCGCGAATTTTTTAAATTGCATGATCAAAAAGAAAGCAAAGAAAAGTCCAATAGCAATCAAGATATGTGCAAATGGATCGAGGCCCTGCTCCACGGTTCTTTGTGTTAACAAGAGCCATGAAGAAAAAGCAACCGTTGGGGGCGCTAGGAAGATTGCCATGGTTGGCTTCAAACGATCAGGCAAAGGTGGTTGAACAAACATCAAGCGGTGCATCACCAAAGATAAAAGAACCACCCAAAAGATCAAACCAACGCCAAAGAAGAACCAAGAGATTTCAAAATAACCCAGCTTTACACCAGCCAAAGGAATCACCACATTACCAACTGCTGGAATAAACCAAACTGGGCACGCGTGAGCTGCTTGCAAACTTTCACGGTGAACCCAAGCGTTCACCACAGCCAATAGAGCAATTAAATGCAAGCCGGCACCCAAAAGCCAAACAATTTCAGCTATTTGAAATGAATAAGGAACAATCACGGCAGCCAATAAACAAACACCCACTGAAATCGCCCCAAAGAAAGAAGATTTAACAGGATGGTTCCACTCTTCAACTAATTTTTCAGGGCTTTGCAATTGCTTGCGCAGCAAGCCCAGAGCAAGCACTAAAAATACGCCAACGGCCAATAAACCAAAAGCGAGTGAAACGTGTTGAGCAAATCCAATGTGAACCACCTGAGAAAACTTTGACCAAGCCAAAGATAAACCAGACAAACCCATGACCATGGCAAAGGCTGAAACAGGGGGTGCAGCTAGAAATGTTCTCATGGCGACCAATGTGATTGAGTGATTGATATTCTTATTAATTATTAATTTATCATTTTTGCTAGAAATAACACCAGTTCGCAATCATAATGGCAATATGACCATCAATGTGTTGAGTTGTTTAAGCTTATTGATCTACCTAAGCCTTGTTCTAGTGCCTTTGGGCATTTCCATGATGCTCAACTTACCAAATAGACCGTGGCTTGATGAGCTTTCCTCAAGCTTGGCCATGATTGGCTTCAACATTATTCTCATTGAGTTTTGGCTATCGGGCAGGGTGAAGTCGCTATCAAGAGTTTTAGGCATTGATTGGGTTTTACAAGTGCATCAATTATTTGCCAGAACCGCTTTGGTATTTTTGTTACTTCACCCCTTCATGTACACCTTGCCTAGTCAACCAGTTTGGATGATGGCTTCATCTCATCAAAATTTTCTGGGCTTGACCCTCACATCAGGCTTAACAGGCATGCTGAGTTTGTTCGCACTGATTTTTCTTGTTGGTCTAGCCATCATGCGAAAAAGTTCTGAGATCAGCTACGAGGCTTGGAGATTGAGTCATGTCATTTTGGCGCTCGTCATTGCTACTGTTGGTTTTTTGCACACCATTGATGCTGGCAGATATGCTCAAGAAGTTTGGATGAGAGCGTATTGGCAGCTCATGCTGGGGCTTGCCTTATTGAGCCTTGTCTGGACTTACATGATCAAACCTCTCATACAAAACAAAAATGCTCATGAGGTGATATCCATCAAACAAGTCTCCTTGGGTATTTGGGAGCTGGTGATCAAACATTCCATGAATAAGCAGATGAGCTACCAAGCAGGTCAATTTGCATGGTTAAAAATTGGCAGCAGTTCGCCGATACCAGAAAACCCATTTTCCATAGCGTCCTGTTCGAAACAAAAATCATCCGAAATCAGTTTCTTGATCAAAGACGTGGGTGACTTCACCCATCAAATCAGCCAACTTCAAATTGGTCAGAAGGTATTCATCGATGGTCCCTATGGTAATTTTGGTACTGAGGCATTTTTAGTTGAGCATGATCAACTGGTCATGATTGCAGGCGGAATTGGTATAGCCCCCATGATCAGCGTCTTGCGTCAAATAGAACGTGATCAAGATCCAAAGGTCTTGGCTAAGAAGATTTTATTGATATACGGCAATCGAGTGGTGGAACAAGCGGTCAATCTCAAAGAGATGATGAGCCTTGAATCATTCAAACACCTGGAAGTAGTTCAATTAGTATCTGAGCCAAGCAGTCATTGGCAGGGTCAAACGGGTGTGCTGGATTCAGCAACGCTTGAAAAAATACTGAGTGCTCATCAAATCAATCTGAAGTCTGCGCAGTTCATGATTTGTGGTCCCGCAGAAATGATCGACTCTGTTGAAATCAGCCTTGATCAATTCGGAGCCCCTTTGGCGAACATTGCCTCAGAAAAATTTCAATATGATTTTGGGAAAAAGAACCCTAAAAATAAGCGTAGTGTGATCAGTGCCATTTTAGGAAGCGCTGCACTCATT
>JBFZCN010000171.1:0-9178 GCA_041307985.1 Burkholderiales bacterium | reverse complement strand
GCGTAAGCAGGATCATCCAAGAAAATAGACAAGCCGGTTGGTACCAATACTGTTTGACCTGGCTCGATGACGATGGTTTCATCTAGGCAAGCTCTTAAGTCAAGGCCGGCACTACCGCTGGTAGCGTATTGCGGCAGATTATTTCTCATGCGCTCATCAAGAATTTTGACTTGTAGTTTTTTCATATCTTATTTGACTAAATTTTTGTGGAAACGAGTTGAATAATTTCGCGAGACAAAGCAATTTTGTCCTGCTTATTGGTTTTAGTCATGCCTTTTTCTTCAACGATCAGTAGTTGATTGTCATCAAGACCAAAAGTGTCTGGACCAAGATTAGCTAAAAGCATCGGAATATTTTTCTTGGCGCGCTTTTCTTTCGCGTGTTTTTCTAAATCATGCGTCTCGGCTGCGAACCCAACGCAGTAAGGCTTCTTGCCCGAGGATTTCTTGGCAACTTCAGCCAAGATGTCAGGATTTAATTCAAACTCCAGCGCTGGATTGGATTGAGTAGATTTTTTAATTTTCTGCGCAGATTCATTCTTCACTGACCAATCTGCAACAGCAGCAACTGCAAAGAAAATATCGCAATCTAGATGATTCATCACGGCAGCGTGCATATCTTTTGCACTGATCACATCAGTACGTTTGATTTTTCCAGTGTATTGAAGGGGGGTTGTCAGATGACAGGGGCCAGCTATCAATTGAACATCAGCGCCAGCTTCTACAGCAGCTTTGGCTAATGCAAAGCCCATTTTTCCAGAGCTTCGATTGGTGATGCCTCTGACAGGATCAATGGCCTCGTATGTCGGTCCAGCGGTGATCAATACTTTTTTACCGGTCAATACTTTTTTTTGAAAAAAAGCGATGATGCCTTCAAAAATCTCGGTGGCCTCAAGCATGCGACCCATGCCATTTTCGCCACAGGCTTGTGTGCCACTGGTGGGGCCAAGCACAGTGATGCCGTCCGCTTGTAGTTGTTGCATATTTCTTTGGGTGGCTGCGTTTTCCCACATTTGCTTATTCATCGCAGGCACAACAATCAAAGGACACTCTTTGGCCAAACAAGTGGCGCTGACAAGATCGTTTGCTAAACCATGTGAAATTTTTGCCAGCAAGTCCGCGCTTGCGGGAACAGCGACAATGACATCAGCTTTTCTAGAAAGCTCGATGTGCGCCATGTTGTTAGCAATGCGCGCGTCCCATTGATCTGTGAAGACGTGATTGCCAGTGAGCGCTTGCATGGTCACAGGCGTCATGAATTTGGTCGCAGCTTCACTCATGATGACTTGCACCGTGGCCCCTTCTTGTATGAGGGAGCGTGCCAATTCAGCCACTTTGAATGCAGCAATACCACCTGACATGGTCAGAAGGATATGTTTGCCTTGAAGTGAATGCATGGGCTATTTACCTTGAGTTATTTATTGACGCGCTTGATTTCATCTAAGATTAACAGAATCACACCAATGGTGATGGCGCTATCAGCAATATTGAATGCGGGCCAGTGCCAGCCAGCATAGTGAAGATCAACAAAATCAACAACAGCGCCATACAAAATACGATCAATCACATTCCCAATCGCGCCACTTAAGATCAGGCTTAGGGCTAAGCAAAAAAGAGTTTGACTGGAATTTTTTCTGATCAACCAAATCATGACAACTGCAGCAATCAAACCGATGCCCGTAAAAAACCAACGCTGCCAACCGCCCGCTTGGGCTAAAAATGAAAATGCTGCACCAGGGTTATAAACCAAGGTCCAATTTAAAAAGCTGGTCACTGGTTGAGAGAATCCTTCAATCAGACTGCTTTTGGCGATGATCTTGGTCAACTGATCAAGAATCAAAATGAGTGCAGACCCTCCCATCCAAAGCAAGAAGTTTTGTTGGTTACCAGATGATTTGCTAGAGCGTGCCAAATAATTCTCCTTCGATACTTTTAGGCTATATGACGTTTTTCGCCATCACCAAATAAGTTGCTGGTACAGCGGCCGCACAAAGTAGGGTGCTCAGGGTCGTGTCCAACATCGTCTCTGTAATGCCAGCATCGACCACATTTTTGATGGTTTGATGATTTAACGCTTACTTTGATCTCTTCAAGAGAAGAGTTTTCGGTCACGTTCACGCTTGAAGTGATGGTGATGAACTTTAAGTCGTCGCCAAGTGATTTCAAGAGTGCTGCATCAGCAGTGGGCGCTTCAATTTGAAGTTCGGCTTGCAATGAAGAACCAACATTGCCAGCTTCACGTTCAAATTCAATCGCTTTGGTGATGTCTGAGCGCATCACGCGAATACGATTCCATTTAGCGATCAAAGTGCTGGCGTCATTGATTGTTGGTAGTTGGTAAAACTCTTCAGTGAAGATCGTGTCTTTGCTCTTGGTCTTGTGAGCAAAAATACCCCAAACTTCTTCAGCGGTGAATGATAAAAATGGTGCACTTAAACGCAAGAATGATTGTGTGATGTGAAACAGCGCATTTTGAGCAGAGCGACGCGCTGGAGCATCAGCAGCCATTGTGTACAAACGATCTTTGATGATGTCTAGGTAAAAACCACCCATATCTTCTGAACAGAAGGTCATCAGTCTAGACACTGCCGGATGGAATTCATAACGATCGTAATGAGCCATCAACTCTTTTTGCATTTCTTCAGTGACTGCTAAAGCATAGCGATCAAGCTCCAGCCAATCCTTTGGATCCATGCGGTGTTGGTCAATATCAAAATCTGAAAGATTGGCCAATAAAAATCTCAAGGTATTGCGAATCCGGCGATAGCTTTCAACCACACGCTTGAGGATTTCATCAGAAATGGTCATTTCACCTGAGTAGTCGGTGGATGCTGCCCACAAACGAATGATTTCAGCACCCATTTTGTCAGCAACTTCTTGTGGAGCAATCACGTTGCCAACCGACTTACTCATTTTTCTACCTTGACCATCGACCGTGAAGCCGTGAGTCAATAATGCTTTGTAGGGCGGTTTGCCATCAAGCATGGCGCCAGTGAGAAGAGACGAGTGGAACCAGCCACGATGTTGATCTGATCCCTCAAGGTACAAATCAGCCCAACGCTCATTTGGATCATTTCTAGAGGCGTCTGCCAAGGTGGCTGCATGAGAACCACGAATCACGTGCCAGTGAGTTGTTCCTGAATCGAACCAGACATCCAAGGTGTCTTTATTCTTTTCATACATCGCAGCCTCATCACCGATGAGCTCTTTAAGATCAATTGATTGCCAAGCTTCAATACCCTCTTTTTCAACTCGCTTGGCAATGATTTCCAGTAATTCAGGTGTGCGCGGATGAAGTTCACCACTTTCTTTATGGATCAGGAAGGCCATTGGCACGCCCCATTGACGCTGTCTTGACAGAGTCCAATCTGGGCGATTGGCAATCATGTTACGCAAGCGTTGCTTGCCCCATGATGGGTAAAACTCAGTTGTTTCAATGCCCTCAAGGGCCGTCTCTCTCAGACTCTTGCCTGAGGCAACTTTTTTATCCATGCTGGCAAACCATTGTGCAGTTGCTCTGTACACAACAGGTGTTTTGTGCCGCCAGCAGTGCATGTAGGAATGCTTGAGTTTTGTTGACTTTAGAAGTGAACCCGCTTGTTGAAGTGCTTCAACAATTTGTGGATTGGCTTTCCAAATGGTGAGTCCTGCAAATAACGGTAACCAAGATGCGTAAATACCATCACCCATCACTGGGTTCAAAATATCTTGATCTTTCAAGCCATGCGTTTTACAAGATTTAAAGTCTTCCTCACCATAAGCTGGCGCACAGTGAACCATGCCGGTACCGCTATCAATCGTCACGTATTCAGCCAAGTAAATCGGTGAACGACGATCAAAACCTTCATGAGCTTTACTCAATGGGTGATGAAACTCTAGACCTGCCAGAGCTTGACCTTTACAAGTGGCGATCACTTGCCCATCAAGCTCATATTCTTTTAAACAAGCCTCGGTGCGATCTTTGGCAAGAATCAGTAGACCTCTTGCTGTATCCACCAAAGCATAATCAATCTCAGGGTGCACATTCAGCGCTTGATTGGATGGAATGGTCCAGGGTGTGGTGGTCCAGATCACTGCCATGCCATCTGATTTTGGCAGTTGCTTCAATGAGAACGCTTTGGCAATGGCAGCCAATTGATCTTTGGGGAATGCAAAACCAACATCCACTGCAAGATCTTCCTTGTCTTGATACTCAACTTCAGCTTCAGCCAAAGCAGATCCACAATCAAAACACCAGTTCACTGGCTTTAAACCGCGATAAACATACCCGTCTTCAAGGATTTTTCCAAGAGCACGAATTTCATCAGCTTCATTCTTGAAGTCCATCGTGAGGTATGGGTTTTGCCAATCACCGAGAACGCCTAAACGCTCAAAGTCTTGCTTTTGTTTTGCAATTTGCACTTTTGCATAGGCCCTGGCTTTTTCTTGAACCTCTGCAGTTGGTAAATGCTTACCAAATTGTTTTTCAATTTGAATTTCAATGGGCATGCCGTGGCAATCCCAACCGGGAACATATATGGCGTCATAGCCGGCAAAGCCCTTGGCTTTGACAATCATGTCCTTCAGAATTTTATTAACGGCGTGCCCAATGTGAATGTCGCCGTTTGCATACGGAGGGCCGTCATGCAAAATAAATGTTTTCTTACCAGCTTTGGCTTCACGTATTTTTTGATAGATTTTTTTCTCTTGCCACTCTTTTACCCAAATCGGTTCGCGTTTAGGTAAATCGCCACGCATCGGAAATGTCGTGTCGAGTAAGTTGACGGGGTAAGAATTTTTTTTATCAGACATGGTCATTTATTTCAAAGTAATTTTTTGCTGCTACTGCATCGTTATTGATGGCGGTTTTAAGTGTTTCTAAATCGTTGTACTTTTCTTCATTTCTTAATTTTTTAAGAAGCTCAACACGCAGTAATTTTCCATAAATATCTTGTTGAAAATTAAAGATGTGAACTTCTAACAAATATCTTCCTGAATCATCAACCGTGGGTCTTTGCCCCAGGCTTGCAACAGCAGGTAGTGGATTGTCGCTTAAGCCGTGCACCTGAGCGATAAAAATGCCTTGGGCTGCTGGCTTTCTTTTGTGCAGTCTGTTGGCCACAGCCAAGTTCAAGGTTGGGAAGCCAAGCGTTCTGCCAAGCTTTTGACCATGCAAGACGTGACCGCTGAGCATGTAAGGGCGACCCAGTAATTGTTGCGCTCGATCCATCTGCCCATTTTGAAGTGCCAGCCTGATGGCTGAACTGGAAATTCTTTCTTGATCTTCGACCAAGGTTTCCATGCGCTCAACTGAAAAACCAAATTGTTGACCCGCGACTTGTAAATCAGAAAAATTACCAGCGCGCTTTGCGCCGTAATGAAAGTCATCCCCGATCAAAATGGATTTCACCTTTAAACCATCAACCAAGATATCTTTAACAAAAGCTTCAGGACTTAAATTAGCAAAAGCTTGATTGAAGTGAATCACCAATACTTGATCAATGCCGATTTCTGCCAATGCCTCTAATTTGTCTCTAAGACCTAAAATTCTTGCAGGGGCTTTTTCTGGTGCAAAGTATTCAATTGGGTGGGGTTCAAATGTCATCACGCAAGATTGCACTTGGAGGGCTTTGGCCTTGGACACTAATTTTTTTAGCAATGCCTGATGCCCCCGATGCACACCATCAAAATTGCCGATGGTCAGGGCGCAGGGGGTCCAATCAGTTGCGGGAGGGATGCCTCTAATTACCTTCACGTTAAGGTATGAATTATATTGGCGGGCATGACTTCAATTGTTATTCTTATTTCTGGCCGTGGCTCCAATATGGAAGCCATTGTTCATGCCGCTCAAAAAGAGGCTTGGCCGGCTAAAATTGCAGCCGTTATTTCTAATCGGCCCAATGCTGGAGGCCTTGATTTTGCTAGGTCTCAAGGCATTCAGACAGCGGTTTTGGATCATTCTTTGTTTCCTGATCGAGCCAGTTTTGATGCTGAATTAATCAAGTTGATTGACTCTTATTCCCCTGATTTGCTTGTTTTGGCTGGGTTTATGCGTATTTTGACGGGTGGCTTTGTGAAGCACTATGAGGACCGCTTGCTAAACATTCATCCCTCATTGCTACCTTTGTTCCCTGGATTACATACCCATGAGCAGGCATTAAAGGCTGGCGTGAAAGAACATGGAGCCACCGTTCACTTTGTGACTGAGGCTTTGGATCATGGCCCTATGGTCATTCAGGCAAGTGTTCCGGTATTTAAGGACGACACCCCAGACCTATTAGCCAAAAGAGTTTTAAAGCAGGAGCATGTTATTTATCCCCGTGCTGTGCGCTGGTTCATTGATAATCGCTTAAGTATTAACAATAATCGAGTTTTAGTGAGCCCTCCAGAGCCTCAAATGCTCACCTCTACGGATAAATAATTAATGACCAATGATCAAAAAGCCATTGCTGCAAGGGCAAAAGCACTCCCGCAACACGTCGAGCACTTGGGAATCGTCATCACTGAATTGATGAAGTTTGCTCACCCAGCAGATATGGTGGTGAGCAGATACTTTCGATCCAACCCCCGCTTAGGCAATAGGGATCGAGCATTGATTGCTGAAGCCTCATTTGCATTCTTGCGCAGAAAAACTGAAATTTCACAATTTGCTGAAAGCGGTGCAGGCCCATTGGCCAGACGTTTGGCACTCTTATCTCTATTGATCACGATGATTGAGAGTGGCTTGGGTTCAGGTAACCGTTCTGAAAGCGCACTGGCTGACTTGGCGTTTGTGGTGCACCCCAATGAAATCGATTGGTTGCAGCGCTTTGGGACTATCGACAGAAATACCCTATCCCCTTTAACTCGAGTCAATTTACCTGAGTGGATTTGGAATGCCTTAGGGTCTTCTGTTCCTAAAGAAGAGTGTTTACCGCTGGCAGAAGCGATGTTGAAGGCGGCGTCTCTTGATCTGCGCGTCAACACCATCAAAACCCAAAGAGAAGAGCTTCTAGGCGTTTTAAATGAGCTTGGTGGGCGTTATGCGGCAGAAGCAACCCCTTACGCCCCTAATGGCGTTAGATTAAAAGGTAAACCCGCTCTTCAGACCCAAGATTTTTTTAAAAATGGCTTGGCCGAAGTGCAAGATGAGGGCAGTCAATTACTGAGCATGCTTTTAGAGCCTAAGCGTGGCGAGATGGTGGTGGATTTTTGTGCTGGGGCAGGTGGCAAGACTTTGTCCTTGGGCGCCATGATGAAATCCAGTGGCCGCTTGTACGCTTTTGATGTCTCTGAGAAGCGCCTGGCTAACTTGAAGCCTCGTTTAGCAAAAAGCGGCCTATCGAACGTTCACCCAGTGTGGATCGATAATGAGAATGATGCCAAGGTGAAGCGTTTGGCTGGCAAGATTGACAGGGTGTTGATTGATGCCCCTTGCAGTGGCCTAGGCACTTTGCGCCGCAATCCTGATCTTAAGTGGCGCCAGTCCCCACAAAGCGTGGCTGAATTGACTCAAAAACAGTTGTCCATCCTGAATTCTGCGGCCAGATTGTTAAAACCAGGCGGTCGCTTGGTGTATGCGACTTGCAGCTTGATTTATCAAGAAAATCAAGGCGTTGTTGAAGCCTTTTTGGCTAATAACCCTCAATTTGAGCTAAAAGATCCTAAAGAAGTCTTAAGAGATAGCTTTCCTATGATGGGTGATTTGCCGATTGGAACAAGCAAAAACAGCTCTTGGTGGCAGCTATTTCCGCATATTCACAGCACAGACGCGTTTTTTGGCGCCATTTTGGAACGAAAAGCCGCAACTTAACTAAAAGTAGCTAAATTTCACTAACTAAGTCGATTTATTAGTTAAAAAACATGATTTAGATTAAATCTATTGAATGTGTGTCGTGTGAACATACTAAAAGCTTGATAAAATACGTCCTTAAGTAAATTGAGAGGATGGCCGCATGGCTTGGTTAGAACAAACTAGAGATTTTGTGTTGAATTGGATTGCAAATGGCTACCTTGATTGGTCTTGGTGGCAGATTTTGTTGATCACACTGTTATTGACTCACATCACCATTGCCAGCGTGACAATCTTTTTGCATCGTTGTCAGGCTCATCGCGCCCTAGAGCTACACGCGATTCCTTCTCATTTTTTCCGTTTTTGGTTGTGGTTAACCACCGGTATGGTGACCAAAGAATGGGCTGCTATTCATCGCAAGCACCACGCCAAGTGCGAAACAGTTGATGATCCGCACAGTCCTCAAATTTTAGGCATTGGCACTGTTTTATCCAGAGGTGCTGAGTTATATCGTGCTGAAGCTAAAAATAAAGAAACGATTGAGAAGTTTGGTCACGGAACTCCTGATGACTGGATTGAAAAAAATCTTTATTCAAAATATCAATGGCAAGGCGTTGGATTGATGTTGATCATTGATGTGATTCTTTTTGGAGCGCTTGGTGCGACGGTCTGGGCTGTTCAAATGTTGTGGATACCAATCACTGCAGCCGGCATCATCAATGGTATGGGGCATTACTGGGGCTATCGCAATTACGATTGCGAAGATGCTTCTACCAATTTAATTCCTTGGGGTATTTTGATTGGCGGCGAAGAGCTGCACAACAATCATCACACCTATGCAACCAGCGCGAAGCTTTCTAATAAGTGGTACGAGTTGGACATTGGTTGGGTTTATATCCGTGGCTTGGAAATGGCCGGCCTAGCCAAAGTTAAAAAATTGCCACCGAAGCCAGTATTGGCTGAGCTTGGCCAAGCTTCTGAAAAGACTCTGCAAGCAGTGATTGCAAATCGATACGAAGTGATGGCGCGTTACTCAAAAACTTTGCGTCAAACTTTTGATGCAGAGGTTGCCCACATGAAGGAGCTGGCCGCTCAGTTTGGTGATCAACGTCTTTGGTTATACAAAGATGAAGCCAAGTTAACTGAAGCAGAGCTTGTGAGCCTTGAGAAGCTCATGGCAACGAATAAGTCAGTCAAGTTAATGGTTGAGATGCGTCGCGAGTTAGCAGGTCTCTGGGAGCGCTCACATGTGACCAAAGAGCAATTGATCACTCAGCTGCAGCAATGGTGCCATAAAGCCGAAACAAGTGGCATGGCAGGCTTGCAAGAGTTCTCACTGCGCTTGCGTAGATACACTGTTTAAAGCCAGTCATCTAGCTTTAAGTGGCAAATAAAATACCCGCTCTAGAGCGGGTTTTTTATTGATCAA
>JBFZCN010000170.1:0-3298 GCA_041307985.1 Burkholderiales bacterium | reverse complement strand
ATGCCCACGTTGAAGCGCCCACCGGTGGTTCAGTGGTGTTGGCCGCCATCATGTTGAAATTAGGCGCCTACGGTTTCTTGAGATTCTCATTACCGATTACCCCAGATGCAAGCCAATACTTGGCGCCTGCTGTGATCGTGCTGTCATTGATTGCGGTGATTTACATTGGTTTGGTGGCCTTGGTTCAGGCTGATATGAAATAGCTCGTGGCTTATTCATCGATTGCACACATGGGCTTCGTTACTTTGGGGTTCTTTATCTTCAACCCAATGGGTGTTGAAGGTGCGATTGTGCAGATGATCTCTCATGGATTCATCTCGGCTGCGATGTTCTTGAGCATTGGCGTGCTTTACGACCGCATGCATTCACGTCAAATTGCTGATTACGGTGGTGTGGTCAATACCATGCCTAAATTCACAGCCTTTGCGGTATTGTTTGCCATGGCCAACTGCGGATTACCAGCAACCTCTGGCTTTGTAGGCGAGTTCATGGTTATTTTGGCAGCCGTTGATTACGACTTCTTGATTGGTATTTTGGCAGCGACTGCTTTGATTCTCGGAGCAGCTTACTCATTGTGGATGACCAAGCGAGTATTTTTTGGCGATGTGGGCAATCAACATGTTGCGGAATTGACTGATATTAATGCGCGTGAATTTTTATTGATGAGTGTCTTGGCCATTTTCACGATTGGCATGGGCGTTTATCCAAAACCATTCACTGATGTGATGCACGTTTCTGTTATCGAGCTTTTAAAGCACGTGGCAGTGAGCAAACTTTGATCCTGAAAGAGGAAAGAGATATTTATGCAATCGATTGATCTCATTGCAATCCTGCCGGAGCTAGTGCTGCTGCTTGTGGCAACTGATTTACTTTTGTTATCTGTGTTCATGAAAGAGCCACAAGCAAAAGATGACGATATTTTCTATACGCCGCGAGCAGCAGAGTTGGCCTATAAAATCAGTTTAGCTCTCTTGCCTGGATTGAGCTTTGCTTTTGGTTTTCAGGCTGTGGATCAACCCGTACATGCCTTTAATAATTTGTTTGTTGTTGATGCTTTATCCAGCATTCTCAAGTCGGTGGCTTGTTTGGCCGTCTTTGTGACTTTGGTTTATTCAAAGCAATATTTGATTGATCGTGGCTTATTCAGAGTGGACTTCATTGTTCTTACCCTTTTGGCGTTATTGGGTCAGTGTGTGATGATCTCTGGCTCAAACTTGCTTACGCTTTACTTGGGCCTTGAGCTATTGGCTTTACCAACCTACGCCTTGGTTGCGATGAAACGAGACTCCGCCTTGGGCACTGAGGCGGCGATGAAGTACTTCATCTTGGGCGCTTTGGCTTCTGGTTTCTTGTTGTACGGCATGTCCATGCTTTATGGCGCCACAGGCAGTCTTGATCTTGATGAGATCTTAAAAGCAGTGGGTGATCAACGCATCAACCGTTTGGTATTGGCTTTTGCCGTGGTATTCATTGTGTCAGGCTTGGCATTCAAATTAGGGGTTGCACCGTTTCATATGTGGGTGCCTGATGTGTATCAAGGGGCACCAACGGCTGTGACCTTGCTGATTGCTGGTGCACCAAAAATTGCTGCCTTCGCATTATTGTTCCGCTTATTGGTTGGTGGATTGCTGCCACTGACTCATGATTGGCAACCAATGATCATGATCTTGGCGGTGATGTCTTTGGTGATTGGTAACTTGACTGCGATTGCACAAACCAATCTCAAGAGAATGTTGGCCTATTCAACGATTTCTCACATGGGCTTCATGATTCTTGGCATGCTATCGATTTTTGATGAACATGCTTATAGCGCTGCGTTGTTCTATGCGGTGACCTATGTATTAACCACTTTGGGCTCCTTTGGTTTGTTGATGATGTTATCTCGCAAAGGTTATGAATGTGAAACCTTGGATGATCTCAAAGGTTTGAACCGCCGTCATCCATGGATGGCATTCATTGGATTGATCTTGATGTTCTCTTTGGCAGGCATTCCGCCAACAGTGGGATTTGCTGCTAAGCTATCGATCCTTGAAGCCTTGATTGACAGTGAGCATCTGTATCTTGCGATCATCGCTGTGATGGCTTCATTGGTCGGCGCGTTTTATTACTTGCGCGTTGTTAAGTGCATGTACTTTGATGAGCCAACCCAAACTGCCCCGATTGAGGGTGGCCTGGTTCTTAAAACAGTCTTTACTTTGAACGGCTTGTTTGTTCTGTTGTGCGGTATTTTCCCAGCAACATTGATGGCGCTTTGCTTGAGTGCCATGTCAACCACTTTATTGAGTTAATCATGGCACCTTCTGGTTTAAGTATTGAATCTTGGATTTTAATTTTGGTGGCCTTGCTGGCTGCTAACGTGGCTTACTTTAGCCCTAAGTTTTTGTTCTTCAAAAAACTTGAAGATAAGCACGTGGGTTGGTGTTTATTGGAGATGATTGTTTGGTTCGCTTTGATTGGTTTCTTGGGATACATCTTGGAAAGCATGATTGGTAATGTATTTCCAAAGCGCTGGGAGTTCTTTACTGTGGCAACCTGCTTATTTTTGGTGGCAGCCTTCCCAGGATTTACTTGGCGCTTTCTCATGAAGCATCGCAATGATCCTCGTGGCTAACACCACCTTATTCTATTTGTTTCATGAGCTCGTCTGAGTCAAACTCCAAGCCAGAAAAAAGTTTCTCAGATTTACCTGAAACTGATGAGCACTTGCGTGAGCATCGAACATCCTCTGAGGATGTGTATTCTGGAAAATTCTTACACCTAAAAAAAGATATTGTTAAGCTACCAGATGGTAATACCACTTATCGTGAGTATTTGATTCATCCTGGAGCAGTGGCGATCATGCCGATCTTGAACGATGGCCGTATCTTGCTAGAGAGGCAGTTCCGTTACCCTGTGGATGCCGCCATGATTGAAATTCCTGCGGGCAAACTAGAGCCTGGTGAAGACCCGCTATTGTGTGCGCAGCGTGAGTTACTAGAAGAGACCGGTTATTTTGCCAAGTCTTGGGAATTTCTTGGCAGAATTCACCCGGTGATTTCTTACTCAACCGAAATCATCGACATCTACCTTGCCAAAGATTTAACTCCGGGTGAGCGCGCCTTGGATGAGGGCGAGTTTTTGGATGTATTTGCCGCCACTTTGGATGAAATGCATACGTGGATTGCAGAGGGAAAGATCACAGACGTTAAAACCATCATTTCTGTTTACCACTTGGCCAGACGTCTTAAACAAATCTGAGCCAGTCAAAGACAGGTTAAAGACGGGCCAACCAAAAACCAACCACCAGCCAACCACCAGC
>JBFZCN010000169.1:0-2681 GCA_041307985.1 Burkholderiales bacterium | reverse complement strand
GGCAATACCAAGCCAACCGCTGCCGCAGCACCTGTTTTTGTAGGAATCATGCTCATCGTGGCTGAACGGGCGCGACGCATATCGCTGTGATACACATCAGTCAATACCTGATCATTCGTGTATGAATGAATCGTGGTCATCAAACCTGATTCAATACCAATCGATTCCAACAATGGTTTTACAACTGGTGCCAAACAATTGGTGGTGCAGCTTGCATTGGAAACTACTTGATCGCTGGCTTTAAGCACTTGATGGTTCACGCCATAAACAATCGTGGCATCCACGTCCTTTTCACCAGGAGCAGAAATAAGAACCTTCTTAGCGCCCTGCTGAATGTGCACCATGGCTTTTTCTTTTGAAGTAAAAGCACCTGAGCACTCTAAAACAATATCCACACCCAAGTCACCCCAAGTTGTTTCTAAAGGGTTGCGTGTTGAAAAAATCTTGATGCGGTCACCATTGATCACCATGTGATCACCGTCGACAGTCACAGTGCCTGGGAAACGGCCATGCGCTGAGTCATATTGGGTCAAGTGAGCATTGATATCAATACCGCCCAAACCATTGATCGCAACCACCTTGATGTCATCGCGCTTCTCTTCATAAATGGCGCGAACCACCATGCGACCAATGCGACCATAACCGTTAATTGCAATTTTTATCATACATCCCTCATTCAATGACTCTTAATATTTATTTTTTAACTTTTAATTAATACAAATTACTTAACTCAAATTCAATATGACTCAACTCTTCTACGATCACTTTTGCGTTATCAAGATGATCATTAGCGAAAAAGTGGCTTCTTACTCCAATAAAGTCCATCCCAGCTGCATGTGCAGCTTTTGCGCCATTATCAGAATCCTCAATCACCAAACATTTTGATGGCGGAATATTCAATTGCCTTGCCGCCAATATATAAGCCTCAGGATCTGGTTTTTTGCGCTCAACTTTTTCACCACAAACAATGATCTTAGGTTCAATATCAACTCGACCTTTGATGGAGTTATTCCACAAGCTATCCCAATTTGATTGACTGGTTGTTGTAACCACCCCCCACTGACGATTTAGGTGCCAGATTTTTTTAATCAAACTAAAAAAACCTTTTCTAGGTTCAACAATGCCTGTGCTCATTAATCGAGCATAAATTTCATTTTTACTTTGATGAACTTGCTTTAAAAATTCATCGCTGTGATAGTCCTTGAGTTGGCCCGTTGACTCGAGCATAGCTCTGTATGCCTTTAAACGCTCATGACCACCTGTTATTTTCAGAAGCCCTCTATATTGACTACTGTCCCACGACCAGTTCATCTTATGTGTAGCAAATGCACAATTAAAAGCTGGAAGATGGCCAATTGCTTCAGTTTCCGCAATCGTGCCATCTAAATCAAATAAGACAATATCGTAGGCTCTTAAGTTAATAAGACTTTTTCCGATACTGCCGTCTTTAATCATGCATGAAAAGGTCATTTGATCACTGCCTTCAAGTCGCCTTTGGTGTATTTTGCAGCCATGTTGTCCATGCTGATAGTTTTAATCTTAGATGCTTGACCAGCACTACCGAAGGCAATGAAACGATCATGACAGATACCCCGCGCAGCCGCTGTGGCCACTTTAAAAAATGCTCGTGGGTCAAATTCCTCTGGCTTTTCTGCCATCAGTTTTCGCATTGCTCCAGTCATCGCTAAGCGAATATCTGTGTCAATGTTTACCTTTCTAACGCCATTCTTAATACCTTCAACAATTTCTTCAACTGGTACGCCATAGGTCTCTTTGATAGCACCACCATATTGACGGATTGTTTCCAACCATTCTTGAGGAACACTTGATGAGCCGTGCATCACCAAATGAGTATTTGGAATACGCTGGTGAATCGCTTTAATACGATCAATCGCTAAAATATCACCTGTTGGTGGGCGGCTAAATTTATAAGCCCCATGACTTGTTCCAATCGCAATTGCCAATGCATCTACTTGAGTTTCTTTAACAAACTCTGCAGCCTCATCCGGATCTGTCAATAGTTGTGAGTGATCCAAAACACCCTCTGCACCAACACCGTCCTCTTCGCCAGCAGTGCCTGTTTCCAAAGATCCCAAGCAACCTAATTCACCCTCAACTGAAACACCAACCGCATGAGCCATTTCTACGACTCGCTTGGTCACATCAACGTTATATTCATAAGAAGCTGGTGTTTTTGCATCTTCACGCAAAGATCCATCCATCATGACGCTAGAAAAACCACTGCGGATAGACATTTGGCAAACGGCTGGTGATGATCCATGGTCCTGATGTAAACAAACTGGAATATGCGGATACTGCTCAGTAGCGGCCTGAACCATCAAGCGTAGAAATGATTCGCCAGCGTACTTTCTAGCACCTGCTGATGCTTGCAAAATAACAGGGCTATCAAGTTCATCAGCGGCCTGCATGATGGCATGGATTTGCTCCATGTTATTGACGTTAAATGCTGCCAAACCATACTGCTGTTCTGCAGCGTGATCTAATAATTGTCTAAGTGAAATTAAAGCCATGATGATGTCCTTATGAAATTTTTAAATTAAGTGAACTATTGAGAAGCTCGTTGAGTCAAGATTTCTACAGCAGGAAGAGTTTTTCCTTCAAGAAATTCCAAGAACGCACCGCCACCCGTTGAGATGTAATCAATTTGATTGCTGATGTCA
>JBFZCN010000168.1:0-5155 GCA_041307985.1 Burkholderiales bacterium | reverse complement strand
GCGGTAGTTCAGTTGGTTAGAATACCGGCCTGTCACGCCGGGGGTCGCGGGTTCGAGTCCCGTCCGCTCCGCCAACAAAAAAGCCCTTGTTTTTAAACAAGGGCTTTTTTTATTTCTTCCGTCTAATAACTTCTTGTACTACTTAAACCAATCAACTACTAAAACCAATCACTTACCACTGCTGCTTCTTCTGGCGAATTGACCTGGTTTTTGAATACTCATTTTGCGATGAGTCTTTTTAGGCGCAGTGATGGTGGAGTCTGATGGTTTGACTTGACCGCTGCGCTTGGTTTGGTTGGCGCCTCTTGGGGAGGCGGCATTGTGTCTTGCTTGGCCATGTCTTTGCGGCGCTTGCTGACTTCTTAACTGTATAGGTTGAGCCACTGCGTTAGGATCAGGCTCAAAACCAGGAACAACTTCTCTTGGCAAACTTTGTTTGATCAAGCGCTCAATGTCTTTGAGCATATCGTGTTCATCTATGCAGACCAGAGATACAGCAACACCATTGGATCCTGCTCTGCCAGTTCGACCAATGCGATGAACATAATCTTCGGGTACATTGGGTAGGTCGTAATTGACCACGTGCGGCAATTGGTCAATATCAATGCCTCGCGCAGCAATATCGGTTGCTACCAAAGTGATGATCTTACCGGCTTTAAAGTCTGCCAATGCTTTGGTTCTGGCGGTTTGACTCTTGTTGCCATGGATGGCCATGGCGCTGATACCATTGTTTTCTAATTGCAGGACTAATTTATTGGCGCCATGCTTGGTGCGTGTGAAAACCAATACTTGTTTCCAGTCATTTGACTTGATGAGATGCGCTAGCAGTGGGTGCTTATTGCTGCGGTCCACTGGGTGCATCAATTGTGTGATGGCATCATTGGTACTGTTACTTCTTGCAACTTCAATCAATGAAGGAGAATTAAGTAAATCATTGGCCAGCGCTTTGATCTCTGTAGAAAAAGTCGCAGAAAACAATAAGTTTTGACGTTGCTTAGGAAGTGCAGCAAGGATTTTCTTGATGTCTCGTAAAAATCCCATGTCCAACATTCTGTCAGCTTCATCAAGAATCAATATCTCTACATGTTGTAAAGAAATGGCTCCTTGACCCATCAGGTCTAAAAGACGTCCTGGTGTTGCCACCAAAATATCTAAGCCAGCCTGAATAGACTTGATCTGTGGATTCGCTCCAACACCACCAAAAATAACTGCAGATTTGAGTTGAGTGTATTTGCCATAAGTTTGAACGGATGCGTGCACTTGTGCAGCAAGTTCGCGAGTTGGTGTCAGTATCAGTGCCCGCACTTGTCTGCGACGACTGGTTTGATTCACTGGGGAGGTTAATAGACGCTGTAATACTGGTAGCGTGAAGCCTGCAGTTTTGCCGGTGCCAGTTTGAGCAGCTGCTAATAAATCACCGCCATTTAAAATGGCTGGGATTGATTGAACTTGAATAGGTGTTGGCGTTGTATAGCCGTGCTCGTTAATTGCTTTAAGGATGTGTTCAGATAAACCAAGATCTTTGAATTGCATAGGTACCAATAGAGTGATGACCTGTGCTCAGCAAAAAGTAATTTTTGGAAGGTCAATGAATGAACTGCTTGAGAAGAAATGTAGAGCGCAGTTATGAATGCTTACTGCCGATATTTTAGTTCATTGTGACCTGAATGTCTTATTTATCTTCGCTTTAAGCTTTTCTCATCAGTTAAAATAGCGTATTCATTGGATATTCACCGATTATTTCTGGTGAACCATGAAATTATCAATTAACAACCCAGCAGTAGCTGGTATGACTGCTGAAAAATGATCACCTTAAACAATGTATCCCTGCGTCGTGGCGCCAAATTATTGCTTGATAAAGCAACGGTCACGCTCAATCCGGGGGAGAAGGTTGGTTTGGTAGGGCGCAATGGCGCTGGCAAATCAACTTTGTTTGCATTATTGAATGGCACCCTGCATGAAGATGGCGGTGACTTTTCTATTCCTAAAGTATGGCGCATGGCCCAAGTAGCTCAAAACATGCCAGAAACTGAAGAGTCTGCCACTGAGTTCGTGATTGCTGGCGATACTCGCTTGATTGAATTAAGACAAGCGCTTGAGGTAGCAGAAAAGGCAGAAGATGGCATGGCGATGGCGCATGCTCACGTTGACTTGGCAGATGCTGGTGAGCATGACGCAACATCTCGAGCACAAGCACTGATTTTGGGCTTGGGTTTCAAAGTCAGCGAACTTGATCAGCCTGTGAATAGTTTTTCGGGTGGTTGGCGCATGCGCTTGCAATTAGCGCGTGCATTGATGTGCCCATCTGATTTATTGCTTCTTGATGAGCCAACCAATCACTTGGACTTAGATGCGCTGGTTTGGTTGGAAGCATGGCTGAAGCGTTATGCAGGCACCATGATTGTGATTTCTCATGATCGAGAGTTTTTGGATGCAGTGACCAATGTTACTTTGCATATTGAGCACGCCAAGCTGAACCGTTACGGCGGTAACTACAGTTCCTTCGAGCTGATGCGTGCTCAACAATTAGAGTTACAGCAAGCATCCTTCTCAAAGCAACAAGAAAAAATTGCCCACCTACAAAAGTTCATCACTCGCTTCAAAGCCAAAGCGAGTAAAGCCAAGCAAGCGCAAAGCAGGGTCAAAGCCCTTGAGCGCATGGAGAAAATTGCACCGGTATTGGCTGACGCGGAATTCACTTTTGAATTCAAGGAGCCACAAAATTTACCGAACCCCATGCTGGCTATCAGCGATGCAAGCTTTGGTTACAAAGTGGATGGTGTCAATAAAGTCATCATCAAAGATGTCAATAAATCAGTTTTGGCAGGTCAGAGAATTGGTATTTTAGGGGCGAACGGTCAGGGTAAATCAACTCTAGTGAAAACCATTGCCAGAACCATGTCACAGCTTTCAGGAACAGTGACTGAAGGCAAGGGCTTGAACATTGGTTACTTTGCTCAGCAAGAACTCGATGTTTTAAGGGTTGATGACAATCCATTGGAGCACATGATTCGCTTGGCAAAAGACTTGGGTCCCAATGCTGCTGAATCAGGTCGTGAACAAGATTTACGCAACTTCTTAGGCACGTTTAACTTTGCTGGTGACATGGTCAAACAAGCTGTTGGCACCATGAGCGGTGGTGAGAAAGCTCGCTTGGTCTTGGCCATGATTGTTTGGCAGAGACCTAATTTACTTTTGCTAGACGAGCCAACGAATCACTTGGATCTTGCAACTCGTGAAGCTTTATCGATGGCCTTGAATGAATTTGAAGGCACCGTGATGTTGGTCAGCCATGATCGCGCCTTGCTGAGAGCCGTTTGTGATGAGTTTTGGTTGGTCGGTCGCGGAGAAATCAAACCATTTGATGGTGACTTAGACGACTACCAACGCTACTTGCTTGAAGAGTCAAAGCGCTTAAGAGAAGAAGCTAAAGTTGAAGAGATCAAAGTTGTTTCTGAAGCTGCTAAGCCGACTGTCAGTATTGCAGTCACACCAGAGAAAAAGCCAGTGGTTCAAACCAGCGAGCAAAGAAAACTAGAATCTGCAAAACGGCAAGAGATCAATGCTCGCACCAAACCTTTGAAAAAACAAATTGATCAAGTTGAAAAATCAATGGCGAAGCTTCAAGCAGAAAAAACCGTATTAGAGGCTAAGCTACTAGAACCAATTTCTCCAAGTGATATTGCAGAGATAGGTAAGAAACTCAAAGTGATCAATGATGAATTAGCATCTCTTGAAGAAAAATGGCTAGGTTGGACTTCTGAGATAGAAGCCATTGAATCGCAAACGCCCTAAATTTAGAAGAGCTTGGTGTATCTTAAAAAGATGCGGTGCCTATCTTCAAGCGAAGCGTTATTGTCAATATCTTGACCATACTGTAATGTCAGGCGACCAAAAGAATACCGACCAATTGCGCTCAACTGGTAGCGATGTGACTTGATTGAATCGTTTCTAGCATTTCCGTTGAAAATAGTTTCGCCTCCTTCTGTATAGAAATATGCCGCCGCGATACTGTATGTATTGTTCACATGATGAAGAAGGCCTGTTTGAGCACTGTAAAGAGCTTTTTGCTCTAAGGCACCTAATTGATTGGTTAAAGAGCGACTCGTATCATTTTTTCCAAACCATAAAGTATCAAATGCAGTCATCCAATTTAAGCTGGGAGCTATTCTGGTTTGGTAGGCAATTTGACCTGCCCATCGATAGCGATTCTCGCCCATATTGATTGCTCTATCGCTTGAATAGCTTCCAGTAGGAATGATCAAATAGCCGGCAACAGCCGCAAAAGTATGAGAACTCCTATCAACGTAAGGCCAGTATGCAAATACCAGCGTTGTGTCAATCATGCCATTGTCAGCAGCATAAGGAGCAAGAGCTCCAGAAGGATCGTTTCTACCAGTGCCGGTATGCAAATAAAACAAAGCAGCTTGCTTATTCAATTCAAAGGATTGGCTATAACGAAATTGAACCTGGGTCTGATCAATTCTTGCATTACTCGCACCAACTCTCTCTGCGTTCAAATAAGACAGTTGAACACTGCGCAAGCCAGGTAGTGGTGGAGTAGCATCACCAGGCTGAAGATCAATGGCCAAAGCAGAGATAGAAAAACCAGTTGCCATGACAAATGTGGCAACTGTAATAACGCTTGGTTTTTTGATTAATTGACGCATCTTCGCTGAAAATGAACTTGTCGGAACATTCTATACTTTTTTGTAAGTAAGACGGAAGATCTGATCCTCGATGTCATCTTATTCACTGATCAATCGTTAAAGGAAAAGGGGCATCGTTTATGATGACACTGTTAGCGCCTGTATGCGCGCCGTTGGTTTGATAAAGGATTGATATGCATAGTGATTTTAAAAAAATTAGCTTGATTACTTTAATTGCAGCCACATTGGTGGGTTGTGCATCAACACCTGTTGGCCCAAGTTTGGTCATCATGCCTGCTCCTGGTAAGCCGTTTGAGATCTTCCAGAAAGATGATCAAGAGTGCCGTACTTATGCCCAAAACTCACTGAATACAACAGCTGATGAGATCGCAGCTAAAAATACCGCAAAAACAGCCATCATTGGAGCTGCAGTCGGTGCAGTTGCAGGTGCGATGGCTGATGGCGGTAGTTCTCGAAATGTAGGTACCGGTGCTGCAGTCGGTCTT
>JBFZCN010000167.1:0-3397 GCA_041307985.1 Burkholderiales bacterium | reverse complement strand
AGCTCTCTTGGCGAAATCAGTTAAAAATTGATCCACTTCTGCGACAGTTTTTGCCATTTTTGGGGCAAGACTGAGGGCCGCAAAATTTGCAAAACCAAGCATCTTGGCTTCTTCATCTTTTAGACGAAGTTGAGACAGCATATTGTTTGTGTTGTCCCAATCTGCTTTACCGCTGGCAAATTTCTCAGATAGCTCTGAGGCTCTCGTAACATAGGCTTCGTAGAGTTTTTTTCTAAGAGGCCTATTTTCAGAAAACTGCATGACTGGAAAGTAGGATGGGAAATGCAGGGTGAAAGCCCAGCCGGCCAGATTTTTTGAATCAGCTGTTTGCTTTGCAGCGGCAACAGCATCTTCTGGCAAGCCAGCCAAATCTTTTTCATCGGTGATCAGATGCACAAAGAAATCCGTTGCATCTAAAACATGGTCAGAAAATTCTTTGGATAGCTGCGCCTGTTGATCTTGAATCTCAGCAAAGCGAATCTTTTGCTCATCTGATAATTCAGCGCCACCCAAACGAAAATCTCTAAGGGAGTTATCAATGACCTTGCGTTGCGCATGATCTAGCTGCGCAAACTCAGCGGATTGGCTCAGAGTCTTATACTTTTTATATAACTCTAAATTTTGACCAAGGCTTGTCCAAAAAGCAGTGACTTCCGGTAACATTTCTGCATGAGCTTTTCTGAACTCTGGGGTATCAGCAACGCTGTTTAAATGGCTGATCACACCCCAAGCGCGTCCGAGATTCTCAGTCGCGTCTTCTAGCGGTTCAACTAAATCTCGCCAAGTGGCAGGAGTTGATGTTTGTAAAGACAAATCAACCGCCTTTTGAGCTTCAGCTAAAAGCTGCTCGATAGCGGGTTTGATATCTACAGCCTTGATAGAGCTATATTGTGGGAGGCTTTTGCCAAAGGCAAGTAATGGATTGAGTAGTGGATTATTCATACTCATTATTATGTCCTGAAATTGAAAAAAGTTCAGGCAAAGAAAGGCTTACACCAACAGGGTCTTTAGGCCTTAACTCTCTCGGCAGCCTCTAATGTGTTCAGCAAAAGCATGGTGATTGTCATTGGCCCAACACCACCTGGAACAGGGGTGATTGCGCTGGCAACATACTTCACTTCATCAAAATCTACATCGCCACAAAGTTTTCCATCAGGTAAGCGATTAATGCCAACGTCAATAACTACCGCACCATTTTTAACCATATTGGCGGTGATCATTTTAGGCTTTCCAGTGGCAACAACTAAGATATCCGCTTCCTTGGTGTGAGCCGTTAAATCTTTTGTCTTGCTGTTGCAAATAGTGACGGTTGCCCCGGCTTGCAATAGCAACATGGCCATTGGTTTCCCAACAATATTGGAGGCACCGATCACCACGGCTCTGGCCCCTCGAATCGGATAGTCAATGCTCTCGAGCATTTTCATACAACCGTAGGGTGTGCATGGTCTGAACAAAGGTGCACCAATCATCAAGGCGCCAGCGTTCGCCACGTGAAAACCATCAACATCCTTTTCAGGGGCAATCGCTTCAATCACTCGGAGGCTATCAATGTGCTTTGGCAATGGCAGTTGAACCAAGATGCCATGAATATTTTTATCGTGATTCAATTCATTGATTCGGTCAAGAAGAGCTTTTTCGCTCAAATCAGTAGGATGTCTTTCCAAGATGGAATACATGCCAACATCTTCACAGGCCTTCACTTTATTTCTAACGTAAACCTGGCTGGCTGGATCTTCGCCCACCAACAAAACAGCCAACCCAGGCTTAACGCCTTTGGCAGTCAAAATCGCTGTTTTGGCAGCAATCTCTAGTCTGATTTTCTTGGCAAGAACGTTACCATCCAGGATTTGTGCAGGCATATTAGTTATTAGATTCAGATAAAGCGAGTCTAAGTAAGTCTGCAACGGTGTTCACATTGAGCTTTTCCATAATATTGGCGCGATGTGCCTCAACTGTTTTGATCGAAATATTCAAATCATCTGCAATTTGTTTATTGAGTCGACCTGCAACAATTCTTTCCAAAACCTGTTTTTCTCTACCAGTTAATTTGCTCAAAAGATTTTGGGTAGTCTTCTGAGTATCAGCTTTTGCGTAGTCGACTCTGGCTCTGACCAGCATTTTTTCAACTAAAACCTTTAATTCAGACTCTTTGAAAGGTTTTTCAATGAAATCAATGGCCCCTTTTTTCATGGTGGAAACAGCCATTGAAACATCACCGTGACCTGTAATGAAAGAGATTGGCATGGGTATGCCATCAGCCAAAAGACGCTCTTGAAGCTCAAGCCCCGACATGCCTGGCATGCGCACATCTAGGATTAAGCAAGAAACTGTTTCCTTGTAATCTCCCTGCAGGGCTTGTAGAAACCTTTCAGCGCTTGGCTGACATTTAACAGAGTAGCCATTGCTTTCCAATAGCCATGTCAATGAATCTCTTACAGCTTCGTCGTCATCAACGACATAAACGATTTCAGTTTTGTTGTTCATATGCTTATTTATCCAAGGGAAGTAGTATTGTAAAGGTGCAGCCCGGACCAGGTTGATCTTTTTGCGAGGCATTGTTTTCTGCCCATAGGCGACCATGATGGGACTCAATGATGGAGCGACAGATGTTCAAGCCCATGCCCATGCCATCATGTTTGGTGCTAAAGAAGGGTTCATACAGTCTTTCTAGGGCATCCTCAGGTATACCGGGACCCTGGTCCATGACGCGAATCCGTAGCATGGCCGGTGAAACTGAATCATCAATGTCAACTACCAGCTTGATCAACTTTGATGAGTTAATTTTGTTGGAGATATGTTTAATTGCATCAATCGCATTTTTTAACAAGTTCACCAAAACTTGTTGAATCAAAATTGGATCTAGAAAAACTTTAGGCAAATCATCTGCAAAAGAAATGCTGATTTGAACACCATAGCGTTGTGCTTCAATTTCAGCCAAGCCAACTGAGTCTTCAACAATTGTGGCCACATCGACCATCACACTCTGAGGTTGACTTCGTTTAACAAAACCTCTGATGCGTTGAATGATTGTGCCGGCGCGGTGAGCTTGATTGGTTGCTTTTTCAATAGCAGGCAGAATATCTTTTTCGATATCGATATTCTGAGAAGACTTCAGTCTGTTAGCGATGCCTGTGCAATAGTTTGAAATCGCAGCAAGCGGTTGATTCAACTCGTGCGCCAAAGAGGAGGCCATTTCACCCATGGTTGTTAAACGACTTGAAAACTGAAGCTTTTCTTCTTGCTCTCTCGTTTGATCTTCAGCTTTCTTCCTTGAAGTGATGTCTGTTGCAATGATCAGTTGTGCCAAATGGCCATCTACCCATGAGATGTATCGGCGCCTTACTTCATACCAAAGTTTGGTTTGATTGATTTGAATTTCCCTAAAGTCAGATTGCGT